>PWZK01000348.1 GCA_003567495.1 Candidatus Brocadiaceae bacterium | reverse complement strand
CGTCGGGAAAATGCCCTGTTGCGCGAAGAAAACGCCGGGCTTCGCAGGGACAATGAAAAACTGACCGAGATATTTGAGTTCGCCCGCAGGGAATTCGAGAAAAAAGACAAAGAAATTGAAAGCCTGAAAAACTCATCCCAAAGGGCAAATTTCATCGCAGTTTCTGGGTAGATGTTTTAGCAAGCAAATTCAAAAACCACATGCCGATCGAGAGGCAAGTAAAAAGTATGGAAGAATACGGACTTTCTGTGGGAAGTTCCACTGTTTTCGGAGGATAAAGCCGACGGCGACTCGACGGCCTGCCCGGCCGCGGTTCGGCGCCCCGGGGCCCGGCAGGCGGCATGAGAACCCGGGGACCACGGCAGGAAATCTAACTCCTGAACCCTTTTCTGCCTATTTTCTTTGCGTCTTTGCGTGAGGATAATTCGGGGGGTATACGGGGTTCACTGAGGATTTACAAATAATAAGCAAAACTCCACGGAAAACCAAATGCGCATGTTAGGATTACCATGATAAACATCACAGACTTTCACACCCATGCATTCCCGGACGCACTGGCCTCCCGTGCGCTGGCGTCCCTTATAAACCGGTCGGTTATCGCCCGCCCCCGGGCGCGTCATGACGGAACGGTGGCCGGGCTGCTCGGGTCGATGGACGCGGCCGTAATAGCACGGAGCGTGGTCTGCTCCATAGCAACCGCCCCGAAACAGTTCGGGCCCATCCTGAAGTGGTCGCGCTCCATTGCTTCGGAGCGGATCATTCCTTTTGCTTCCGTCCACCCGATGGACGATGATATAGAGGGGCGGGTGCGGCAGATCAAGGACTGCGGGATTGCCGGCGTCAAACTGCACCCGCAGCATCAGGGTTTTGACGTCATGGACGACCGAGCGCAAGCCATATATGCAGCCGTCGAGGATGCGGATCTGATCCTTGTTATACACTGCGGACTTGATTTTGCATTTGAAGGCGACGACAATCGCGCGCACCCGCGCAAAATCAGATCGGTGCATGAGACCTTTCCGAGCATCAGACTTATCGCCACGCATATGGGGGGCTGGCGCCAATGGGAATCGGCGCTTGACCAGCTGGCCGGAACGGACGTCTATTTTGAAACGTCTTTCAGCGTGGGCAAGGCCCTTGATGCGCTGATGTCGGAGTTTTTCCGCCGGCACTCACCCGACAGGATATTGTTTGGAAGCGACAGTCCGTGGACGGATCAGCGACCCAGCATTGCCGCGCTGCGGCGCGTGCTTGGCGATGATCCGAAATTGTTGGGGCAGGTGCTGTCTGAGAACGCGCAACAGCTTCTTGATGGCGGATAGCCTGTGGATCTGTGGGGATATGTGGTTTCACCACATCAAGTTCCTATATATGAAACATTTGACATCAAAAAGACCCCCAAAAAAGGGGCTTACAGGCGTTTTTCAGGGGTCATTTCGACCTTAAAAGCCTTATATATAAGCATATGCTGTGGTGACACCACAGATTCTATTACGATGGCGAATGGGACGCTCATATCCGCTGGAAATGATAAACTGAGTGGGCTGGAAAAAAAGTTACGAACATGATTGGCGGGATATAGCCTTCAGGTGTGCCAAAGCCTCTTCGATCGCTACTTCATAGCGTTTGCGGCTGCGGTAGTATGAGATCGATTCAAAACCAGTCTCCTTCAGCAGCCGCAGCGCTTCGGGGAAATACTGTGCGACTCGTTGCGGCTCATGAGCGTCCCCGCCGAGCACCACCGGGATATCACGTTCTTGCGCAAGTGTCAGCATCTCCGCACACGGAAGGATTTCCTTGATGGCTTTCTTTTCGATATGCGTATTTATCTCCAGGGCAACGCCGGTGGCTGCAATCCGGTCCAGACATATTTCAATGTCAGGGATAATGCGATCAACCCGCCAGTGGTCCGGAGTTATATTTTTTATCAGGTCCGGGTGCGCCAGCGCATCGAAGAGACCGGTTTCAGCCGCCAGAGCCAGATGATTGAAATAGAGTTTCTGAATAGCCAGAGGAGAACCGGTAAAAAACCGTTTGCGATAATCTTCTTTGAGGTTACAGTGTACTGAGCCGAGCACATACTGGAAGTCGGCTTTTTTCAGGAGGTTTTCCAGCCACTCATCCATACCCGGCAGCCAGTCGCATTCGATTCCAAGCAGCACGTCCATGCGCCCCGCCCACTCTACGGCTGCCTTTTCGATCATCTGAACGTATTCGCCCAGCTGATCGCTGCTGAGGCGACCTGTATGCGAATAAGATTGCGGCATCGGACAGTGTTCGGTAAAGTAAACGCCGCGTAATCCGTACTGTTGCGCTGCGGCGACATATTCTCCGGGCAGCCCCTCAGCATGCCCGCAGAACGGTGTGTGCGCATGGGTTTCATATATTCCGGGTTTCAAATTTCTTCACTCCGCTTGTTTTGTGTCTTGTTGGATGATATGTATAGGGTTCGCATAAATAAGGGTTGAGCACGTGCGTTTTTTTCTCCTAACCGGAGTGATTCTGCACTTTATGCCCCGGGCCTTCACGTGAGACTTTGCTACCGGGCGGGACCGCATCCGTCAGGAACACGTTTCCGCCGATGGTGGAGCCTTTTCCGATGGTGATATCGCCCAGGATGCTGGTATTGGAGTAGATAATCACATCGTCTTCTATGGTGGGATGCCGCTTGAAGCCGCGTTTGAGGTTGCCGGCGCCGTCGGTCGGGAAGCTCAGCGCGCCCAGTGTGACGCCCTGGTAGATTTTGACATTATCGCCGATCTCGGTAGTTTCGCCTATGACAACGCCGGTGCCGTGGTCGATGAAAAAGTTTTTTCCTATCACGGCTCCCGGGTGTATATCTATTCCGGTTAAGCTATGCGCGTATTCCGTCATTATTCTGGGCAGAAGCGGTGCACCGAGTTTGCAGAGCGAGCCGGCGATTCTTTGTATCATGATGGCCCGGAAGCCGGGATAGCAGATAATGACTTCTTCGTTGCCGGTTGCGGCGGGGTCGCCCTGGTAAGCCGCCTGCACATCGCCATCGAGGACGCCGATTAAATCCGGCAGAGAGCGGAAAAAATCAAATGTGATGGCTTTCGCTTTTTCGCCGGCCTCGTCGCCTCCGGATTGCGAGTTCTCATGGCGAGCGTGAAGCAGGCATTTGTGCATTTCGGTCTCCAACAGTTCCGAAGCTTCGTTGGCGGTATTGCAAAGGCGCAGTTTGAGTTTCTCTCTGTCTGCCGCTTTTTTTCCGAAGTAGCCCGGAAACAGCAGCATGCTCAGCAAATCGAGAATTCTCACAACACTGTCCCTGCGCGGCAGGTCAAAGGTGCATATATGCTCCACCTTCCCCACACGATCAAGGTGTTCGATTATGCTGTCAACCACCCCCTGGTTGCACTGAAACGGCGACTGCGCCGACCGCCTGGCTTTGCAGTTTTTTGCTTTCATATTCGTTTTGGCTCAGTTTTGCTGATCGCATGCTTCCCTGCGCAGCAGGTCATTCCACCTCGTATCGATATCTTCCTGGATTTTTTCGATAAGGTGTTCATTTTTGGGGCTGAAAAGGTGTTTGAAACGCCCCTGAGTCTCAAGCCAGTCACGAACGGGTTTTTGTTTCTTTTCACTTGGTTTGTAGCTGATAGAGAGACGTCCGTTTTCGATCTCATAGACCGGCCACACGCGCGTATTAACCGCCAGCTCGCAGAGTCTTATCGTATCTTCCGGCTTACATCTCCATCCGCGCGGACAGGGGCTCAGGACGTTAATAAAACAGGGCCCTTCGGTGTTTACGGCTTTCTGGATTTTTTTCAGATAATCTCGCGAGCGGTGGAGCGAAACCTGGGCTACGTAGGGTATGCCGTGTGCGGCGCAGATTGCGGTCAGATCTTTTTTTGTCTGCGTTTTTCCATAGCCAACTTTTCCCGCCTGTGCGGTGTTGGTGAAAGCGCCCATAGGCGTGGCGCCGCTGCGCTGTATGCCGGTATTCATGTAGGCTTCGTTATCGTAGCAGATATAGGTGAAATCATGCCCGCGCTCCAGAGCGCCCGAGAGCGCCTGCAGGCCGATATCATACGTGCCACCGTCGCCTCCGAAAGCGATGAATTTAATATTTTTTTTGATTTTGCCCTGTCGCTTCAGCGACTGATAGGCGGCTTCGGCGCCGCTTATGGTGGAAGCGGAATTTTCAAAAGCGCTGTGCACGAAAGGCACCCGCCATGCCGAGTTGGGGTATATTGACGTCACCACTTCCATACATCCGGTGGCCGAGGAGGTTACCACGTAGGAATCGTCCTGCTGCGCGGCCAGAAGTGCCTGGCGTATAGCGATTGGGCCGCCGCATCCGGGGCATGCGGCATGGCCTCCGCTTAGAAGTTCGGGCATCTCGCTGAGTTCTTTCAGGTTTGTAGTCGGCATAATTTGTTTCTCCAATGAATATAGGCGCTAAAATGGCAAAATCTTTTTTTTAAAGAATACTCACATCGGGTCGGGTTACTCGCGCAGCCCCACATATCTTACGTCAGGCTCGGCTTTGCCTTCTTTACGTATTTCGTCAAGCTGCACAAAAATGTCTTTTAGATCGCCGAGCGGAATGTCTCTGCCGCCCAGTCCGTAAATGAAATCCGCCGTGGGGGTCTGGCTACCATACATGGCCGAGCGCACTTCGTGGTAGAGCGGCCCGCCGAGTCCGAAGGACACGGAGCGGTCCATCACACCTATGGCGGACGCGCCGGAAAGGGCGTCGGCGATTTCGGATGCGGGGAACGGTCTGAAACAACGCACTTTAAGCACGCCGGCGGCTATGCCGTTTTCACTGCGCACTCGGTCGGCGGCTTCTTTAGCGGTTCCCATAGTCGAGCCGAGTCCCACCATAATAACGTCTGCATCCTCGCATTTGTAGGAATCCAGAAATCCGTAATCTCGCCCGGTCAGCTCGCCGTACTCTCTTCCTACTTCGAGCACAACATCACGCGCGGCGTCCATGGCGTCTATCTGCTGTTTTTTGTATTCGAAATAATAATTTTGCAGGGCGAGCGGCCCGAATGTGGAAGGATTTTCCACGTCGATCAGCGAGTAATCCCTTTTATATTCCCCGATAAACTCTTTTGCTACGTCGTCTTCGTTAACCTCCAGCGCTTCGATGGTATGGCTGAGGATAAAACCGTCCAGGGTGGCCATTGTGGGCAGCATGACATCCGGGTGTTCTGCGATACGAACTGCCTGCAGGACGTTGTCGTAGGCTTCCTGCGAATTTTCCGCATAGAGCTGGAGCCACCCGCTGTCCCTTGCGCCCATGGAGTCGCTGTGGTCGCAGTGAATATTAATAGGCGAGCTCAAAGCCCTGTTTACAAGCGGCATAACGATGGGGCAGCGGCTGCCGGATGCTACATACAAAATTTCCCACATCAGTGCGAGTCCCGCCGATGAAGTTGCGGTGCAGCATCTTGCGCCGGCCAGCGACGCTCCTACTACGGCACTCATTGCGCTATGTTCGCTTTCAACCTGGACAAACTCGGTGTCAACATCGCCGTCGGCAACGTATTCCGCAAATTTATGCATCAGCTCGGTCTGGGGCGTAATGGGATAGGCCGCCACGACATCGGGGTTTATCTGTTTAAGTGCGTAAGCCGCCGCATCGTTACCGGTTTTTGCTACTCTTTCGGGCATAGCTTTAGTATCCTTTTAATATGGTTATTTCTTTTGAAGAATCACAAAGTCTGTTGTTTTTTTATCACTTTTATCGCTCCCGTGCGATCACGCATCGGGGAGATGTTTTTTTATCCGCGTGGCTGCGGTTTTTCCGACTCCATCTCAGCTTCGGTCACGTCGCTGTCCAGTTTCATTTCTATGCAATCGACCGGACATTCAACTGCGCATATCCCGCATCCTTTACAGTACTGAAAATCCGTGCCCAGTTTTTTCCTTTCTTTTACAGCGATGGCGCTGTCGGGACAATAAACCCAGCAAATCATACAGTCGGTGCATTTTTCGAAATCGGTCAATGGTGCATACGTTCGCCATGCACCGGTGTTGAGTGCGGCCGCCGAACCGGCTTCGGTAACGGTGCCCGGCATCATTTCGCTTTTTGTCATCAGTTTTTTACTCATTCGCTCTTAATCTCCTCGCAGGCTCTTCTGACTGCGTTTATGTTTCCCTGTAACATACCTTCGCTAAGTTTGGCCCCGAATTTTTTGTGTATACTGTCTTCGATCTGCTCGACTTCCGCCGCCCCGGTAACCGACAGCAGCGCGCCTATCATTACGGTATTGGGTATGGGACGCCCTATCTCCTCAAGCGCGATACCCGTGGCATCTATTGTATAAATTGTGCGCCCCTCAAGGCCGAGTTGCTGTCGCACCTCGGCGGGTGAGCGTTTGGTATTAACAAGCAGGGAGCCGTCTTCGACCAGCCCCTCTTCAACATCCTCGCTCCTGAGCAACGTCTCGTCCAGCACCACGATTACATTCGGAAAGTATATGGCGTCGTGTACCCTGATGGGCTGATCGCTTATGCGTGTATAGGCTTTTATCGGCGCTCCTTCACGCTCGGCGCCGTACTCGGGTGCGGCCTGTGCGTTTTTGCCGGCAGCCACTGCAACCTCGGCCACCATACCTGCGGCGGTCTTTGCTCCCTGCCCGCCGCGCGCGTGCCATCTTATCTGGACAAACTCATTACTTGCCATTCCTTTACCTCTTTTTAGTGCATTTAACTGTTAAAAAAAACCTTGAAGTGGTGTGTATTGTCGCAAAAGTTTAACCGTCTGTCAAGTAAAGACGGATAGGAGGCATTTGCGCTGTATGAGTTCGGTGTGTATTTCAGGACGGTAGTTTTCCGGGCGGATGGACGCTATGGACTGCATGGACGCTGTGGGCGGAGCGCTGGCAATGGCAGGCTGGAAGCCTGCACCACAAACACCAGGGCCGGCGGGCCTGACGGCGTCGGTTTTTTGAAAAAGCGGCGCCTGCCGCCAGAGCTAACCTCGCCTTTCAGGGCGCCCGGGCCGTGCGGTGTTGCTGCACGCACCCTGATAAAAACCGGAGTCTGTCAAGCCCGGCCCCTTTCGCCCACGCATTCAGAAGAAACATTTTCGGCAAATATCGGCCACTATGGTCTTCCCCTTTTGGTTTTTTCCAGCAGCCGGGACATATCTTCTACTTATACGACAGAGTTTTTTGCTAAGCTTTTTCCAAAAAAAGCGTCGGCGCTTGCCTTTCGCGCAGCT
>PWZK01000048.1 GCA_003567495.1 Candidatus Brocadiaceae bacterium | reverse complement strand
TGCAGCAGGCAGGCGGTGCAGCTGCGCGAAAGGCAAGCGCCGACGCTTTTTTTGGAAAAAGCTTAGCAAAAAACTCTGTCGTATAAAAAGAAAAGTTTTTGTCCTACTTTTTTTCAAAAAAGTAGGCACCGCTGGGAATGCGTCCGCAGGGCCTGCCTGCTGCAGGCAGGTAAACCGCCGTTTTTGAGGGTTAAATACATAGTGTGATTTTCAAAAGCTGAAAAATGTGCTTGTAAGATTAAACATAACAGTCGTTTATATTAAATTTTGCCGTTGGTTTATGAAATATGCGGGCTAAGCGCCTATAACTATACCCAGGATATTAAGCGGTATGGCAAGCGGCGCCAGAGCCCACCATATCAGGACCAGATATCTCATCTCAAGACAGAAGGGCGCGAACAGGTAATCGATGAGAAAAACGCCCAGGCAAAGGGTCGGCAGCACTAGCGTGACGATAAAAATGCCGGTGGCCGCCGCCGGGCTGACCTGCGGCCAGCTCACGAACGTCGCCGAAGCGGCTGAGAGCAGATAAAAAGCACCGGCCGGAAACATTATACATTTTCTCTGTCGCGCATAGGCCATAGCCGTAAGAGTGCAAAATATTGCAGACGCTGCAACTATGTTAATCGGATTCCACATGTTTGAGTTTTTACTTGAAAACCTGGACAAAGCCGCCTATAATATGTCTCGTCTCGCCGTTCTTTCCGGCGTAACCGGCTCAGGCAGCGGATGGCGCGGTTTAGTCACATGCCCGACCTTGTTGCGATGCGGGCTTCCAGCTTGCAAGAAAGCAGGCGGGCAAGATGCCTGCGCCGCGATTTCCTTGTTTGGCCGGCAGCGACGGCGCTTGTATTTTAAGATGCTTTTACAATTTTACTCTTATATAGCGTAAATATCAAATGGCAAAATTTGGGTTTCACAAATCAACACCGCTGTTTGTACTTCTGACGGATTTCGGGCATCGTGACAGTTATGCGGGAACCATGAAGGGGGTAATTTATTCCATCTGCGAGAATGCCCGGATAGTTGATCTGACCCATACCGTCGAACCTCAGGATGTTATCGGTGCCGCATTTGTCCTGCGATCGTCCTATGAATACTTTCCACCGGACTCCATCTTTGTTTGCGTGGTAGATCCAGGCGTCGGTGGCAAACGCGACATTATTTGCATGAAGGCTGGCGGGCGCACATTCCTGGCCCCGGATAACGGGCTGCTGAGTATGCTGGAGGCGGAGCGCAAGGCTGATGCGATCAGAGCGGTTGAAAACAAAGAACTGTGGCTCGACGGCGTGAGCACCACTTTTCACGGACGCGATATTTTTGCGCCCGTGGCCGCTCGTCTGGCTGAGGGGGCCGGTATTGAAAAAGTAGGGCCGCGTAAGAGGACTATCAAAGCTTTGAAACTGCCCAAACCTGTAAAAACAACGGCGGGGACGCTGAAGGGCGAGATCGTTTATATCGATCAATTCGGAAATCTGATTACCAATGTGGGAGAAGCCACGCTTCAGACAAATCTGCCGCAAGCATTTGAGGATATTTCCGTATCGGTCGCCGGCAGCAAAACCAAGGGGATATCCGGAAGTTACGGTGATGTTAAGGAGGGCGAATTGGTTGCGCTTATCGGCAGTAGCGGGTATCTGGAGATCGCTGCCAACAGGGGCTCGGCATATAAAAAACTTGGATGCGAACGCGGAACGGACGTTATAATCAAGGGATAGCAGGCAGGTGGTTCACTGAGGGTTTACGCGCTTTCTTACGTGACAGAACCCTTTTCGGCCTGATTCTGTTGCGCACTTTTTTTTCCGTTCAGACTTTGCACTATCTCCTTGAACCGGTTGCCGCGTTCGGCAAAGTTCTGAAACATATCGAAACTTGCATAGGCCGGCGAAAAGAGCACGGTCGATCCCGGCACCGAATGCTTGCAGCTTTTCATAACAGCATTTGAGAGGGATGAAGCCTCTTCTACTATCGGCATAGAGTCGTTTTCGCCTCCTGCCTCCCGGGTCTTTTTTGCCACATGCGGACCACATTGGCCCAGTGTAATCAGCACATTGACTCTTGCTGCGATCACCTCCGCCAGTTTTTCGTACGGCAGCCCTTTATCTTTACCGCCGCATATCAGAGTGATGGGCGGGCGGAATGAATTGATAGCTGCGATTGTAGACTCGGGCGTAGTTGAGTCGGAGTCGTTGTAAAACGTCATGCCGCATGCAGAGCCGCAGTGCTCGAGCCTGTGTTCGAGCGGGCAAAAGCCCTTAAGCGCATGCCGGATATCCGACGTCCCGGCGCCCAGCCATCGGGCCGCAGCGGCCGCAGCGGCCGCGTTTTTGATGTTATGTGCGCCGGGGATGTTGAGGTCATTCGCCGAGAAAAGGGGCTCTTTCCGCCCGTTCAGACGGCTCATGATTTTTCCTTCTTCCAGCCACACATCCCCGAAACCCGGCGTATCTTCCCCGTCGCTACGCTCAACTTCCGCGATATTGAACGAGAGCATATCCCCTTTTACCTCGGACATCCAGTCTCGCAATGTCGGGTCCGCGCCGTTTAATACAGACAGGCTGTCCTTACCTTGATATTTTATTATATTTTTTTTGGCTTCGGCGTACGACTCGAAGCTATCGTAGCGATCCAAGTGATTCGGCAGAATGTTGGTAACTACGCTCGTATGAGGGGAGAAAGGGAGAGAAGAGGCATCTTCGAGTTGAAAGCACGAGAGCTCCAGCACGACCAGGTCGTCGGCAGATATCGAATCTAAATTGTCGAGCAGGGATATGCCGATATTTCCGCCGATATGGACCTTGCGTCCACCCACGGCCAGCATGCCGGCCAGCATCGAGGTGGTCGTGGATTTGCCGACCGACCCGGTTACAGCCGCAACAGGAGCCGGGCACAGACACAAAAATACGTTCATCGGACTGGTCAGCGGAATATCCCGGTTAAGCGCTCGATCAACGATATCACAGTCCCGGGGCACGGCCGGATTCAGTACCACCAGATCGCTGGAATCGATATCCGCCTGATTGTGGGCTCCGAAACGGAACTTTATTGGCAGATCCGAGAGCCTTGCAACAGCAGGCGAGAGCTGCTCTTTCGACTTCAGGTCCAGTACGGTTACGGAGGCTCCGAGTGCGGAGAAAAATCTGGCCGCCCCCTCCCCTCCGCCGAAAAGTCCGAGCCCCACCACGGTAACTCTTTTTCCGGAGATATTATCCAGCATTCGCCTCAATAAAACGCCGCAACAGAGGGGGGATTCGACCAAAGTGTTTTTCTTCATTGTCAGGGGATTACCAAGTGCCCATTTTTATGATTAAACCGCTTTGCGGTGTGCCGCATCATTCCTCGCGGAGATGTATGATGAGATTAACTATGGAACGGGCCGTGAGAATACACGTTTGTTTCATAGCCCATTCGTCATTGAGCGTCTTAAATGTCGGCCCCCATGGTGTGTGGCCCAGAAAACGCCTTCGATCGGCGAATTCCATCACCGTTTCGCCACTGTGGGCATCTCTTATGCGCCCTTCAACCTGCAGGTCAACGGCCGAGGTCGGTTGGAGAAAAAACAGGTAAGCGCTTAAAAACCTGGCAAGCGCCGCGCCGCTGTCAAATACTGTGAACTTCCCTTCGATAACGGCGGTCGGTGAATCAGATCGGTGCTGTGGATCAAGCTCTACATAGAAATGCCCCGATTCGAAAAGCTCGCGTGCAAGCACCTGTCTGAAATAAGTGCCTGCATAATGCGCTGCTATGTCCATATCCTCGATCCATTTCTCGCCCGCACGGAATTCACCAACGACCATATCGGTATAGATGCCGAGATTCGAGCCAGGATTTAGGAAAACAAGCGACACAGGCGGATCGTACTCATCGCCCATTCTGTCGTAACGATGGTGATACTCGTAAGTTTCCCTCACCGATGGAGGCCCGCAGCCGGCGGCGAGGAAAAACGAGGCCATACATAGAAGCGCACAGAAAACATTTTTCCAGACCGACCGCGCATGTGGGAACTGCATGTGGGCTGCCTCCCTGGTTACCTTTCGAGTTCCCGAGCCGCATCAGAGCCTTCAGGAATAATAACGATCTCGGCCCTGCGGTTTTGCCTTCTCCCATCCGCGGTCTCGTTGCTTGCAACCGGTTTTGTGTCGGAATAGCCCGTTGCCCGCATTCTGCGCTCGCTGAACCCGTGCTCATCTCTCAAAAAATGCAGCACGCTCACGGCCCTGGCTGTTGAGAGCTGCATGTTGGAGTCCCAATGTGAATGCGTAATCGGAACATTGTCGGTATGCCCCTGCACCTCTATATATGCGTTCGGGAAATGTTCTTTTATCTTCCGCGCCGCGCGCCCGAGAACCGACCTGCCCTCTGAGGAGAGGTCGGCGCTGCCGCTGGCGAACAAAACATCGCCCAGCACGGTGGCTTTATAGCCGTCTCCGGAGGCGGTCAACTGGACATCCTCGCCGAAATCGCGCTGCAGTTGTCTTTCATCCTCCTGCATCTGTCTGTGAGCTTCCAGCAGCGCCTGCCTTTGCTCTTCGCTTTCCCGCAATTTCGCCTCCAGTTCTTCCCGCTCCCTCTCTCTTGCTTCAACCAGCTCCCGCATTTCCCGGAGCTGATCGGGGTCCATGGCCGCTTCGTCCGGATCGTCGTAATAGCGGCTGGTGGTTAGCATTCCCGTGGTGGCGCCAAGAGCCAGGCCGACAAGCGCGCCGGGGCCGCCTCCCAGGGCGCTAGCGTGCCCAGCGCCGGCACCTATTAACGTGCCGACCCCTGCGCCCACCGCAGTTCCTTCGTGAACCTTCGACTGCTTTTCAACGCCGGTGCAGCCCATATTCAGTCCCAAAACGCTGAGAGCAACGACTACCGCCAAAAGCCTGCAATACCTCATGATCTTCTCCCCCTTTTTATATGGTGGATAAAGCTAAACAAACACCGATTCAAATCACTATGGATAGATTACACCAAATGCATGACCGGTTTCAAACCTACGTTGGGTGCGGGCTGAATTTGCGATTAGGCTCCGGACTGTTAAATATTCTAAAGATTTGCTAACAGCCTTGTATAATGTAGCTTACACAACAATAACGTAAGGGTTTTAGTTGGCGCACAGCATACATTATAAGCAAAACCGTTAAAAAATGGTCTGTGCGATGAATGGCCGAAAACAGATGAATTTCATCACTGTGTTGCTCATCCATTTGCATCATTGCAGAAAATCACTAATACTAATGCTTGTTTTTGGTTTATAAAACGCGCGGCCCGTTTATGAATTGCCCAAAATTATGGCTTGACCCATGAAAAGCATTGTTTTGTTCGGCCTTAAACACAGCGGTAAAAGTTCTGTTGCGTCGTGTCTTTCACGGCGTATGGGCCTGCGCTGTGTGGATACCGACAGATTGATATGCGAGGAATTTGGCTTCAAAAGCGCGAGGGAGGCTTTTAAGGCCCGGGGGAAAACCGGTTTCAAAGATTTGGAATATAGGGCCTGCGTTGTGGCGGCGGAGCTTGCGCGGCGTGAAAGGCTGATAGTGGCTACAGGTGGCGGAATTGCCGATAACAGCCCGGCAATGGAGCAGCTCAGCTCATTTGCCGCTACCATATACCTGCGCGAGTCGGCGGATGTTCTTTACGAGAGATTTATGCGCAAGGGCCGGCCGGCTTTTCTGTCGGAAGAAAAGCCAGCTGAAGAGTGGGCTCGTATATACGCAAGGCGGGACCGCCTTTACGCGAGCCGGGCCTCACTGATTATCGAGTGTTCAAACCGGAGCATAGAGGAAATAGCGGACGAGATTGAATATGCGAGATAAAGAGGGGGGATAAACAATGGGCGGAAACACGTTTGGCAATGCGTTTTGCGTGACCACTTTCGGTGAGAGCCACGGTGGTGCGATCGGGGTGGTGATAGACGGCGCTAGGCCCGGGATTGAGCTTTGTCCCGAGGATGTGCAGGTGCAGCTTGACAGGCGAAAACCGGGCGTCAGCAGCGTTACGAGTGCCCGTCGCGAGGAGGATCGGGTCAATATTTTATCCGGCGTTTTTAACGGGAAGACGACCGGCACACCTGTCATGATGATTATCTACAACAAAGACGCCGATCCGGGGGCTTACGATGCCTTGCGCCGGTTGTTTCGTCCCGGGCATGCCGATTATGGTTACATGAAAAAATACGGTGTCAGGGACTGGCGCGGCGGCGGACGTGCCAGCGGGCGCGAAACCGCGGCGAGGGTTGCTGCGGGCGCCGTCGCCCGGAAATGTCTTGAAGCGCGGGGCATTTCGCTTGCGGCTTATACGCTTGCCGCAGCCGGTATATGGTGCGAAGAGATAAACCTGGAACTGGTGGAGACAAACGCGCTCAGGGCGTGTGACGGCGTCGCCGCGGAGAAAATGGCGGAGAAAGTTGAAGAGCTAAAAAGCCAGGGCGACAGTGCGGGGGGGATAGTGGAATGTCGCATAAGCGGCGTGCCGGCAGGGTTGGGCGAGCCGGTTTTTGATAAACTGGACGCCCGCCTGGCCGCGGCCATCTTCAGTATCGGGGCGATAAAAGGGATGGAATTCGGATCAGGCTTCAAATCGGCTCACATGAGCGGCAGCGAGCATAACGATCAGATGGACGAAAACGGTTTTTTAACGAACAATGCGGGCGGAATAACGGGCGGGCTTTCTACGGGAGAGGATATAGTCTTTCGGGTGGCGGTTAAACCCACTCCCAGTATCTCGCGCCGGCAGCAGACCGTGGACGAGGAAGGTTGCAACGCTACATTGGAAATCCAGGGTCGCCACGACGTATGTATCTGCCCGAGGGTGGTGCCGGTGGTCGATGCGATGGCCTGTCTTGTGCTGGAGGACCTCATCAAATGCCATGCCGCGCTCATGGCCTGAAAGTAGTTCTGTGGTGTCACCACAGCAAAAGAGGGTGTTAGCCCGCATATGTCGCGCATATGCACCGCCTGCCTGCTGCAGGCAGGCGCAGAGACCGCAGAGAACGGCAGGAAGAAATTAACATGTCAAAGAACGACACAAACGCTTAAAACTCGTTTTTGGTAACCATTAAGCTTGGATTTGATCTATGTGTTTTCATAGGCGATAACTTCTGCTATATTGAGCCCCCATTCCCCAAGTGGAGAGAACCCTTGCAGCCACCGGCAGCGGCAGTTGTGCACAAACACGCTTTGAGATGAGTCGCGACGTTTCCTTTGGTGGAGTGCTGTGTGCTTTGC
>PWZK01000125.1 GCA_003567495.1 Candidatus Brocadiaceae bacterium | reverse complement strand
GCTGCCTTAACTTTATTATAAACCATGCGGCGGGTCAAATAACGTCCCGCATCAACAAAAAAAACACCGGATAAAAACGCTCTCTTTTTCGGTAAAATAAGAAAACCAATTACCAGAAACGCTATTTGACCCGGGTGGTGTGTTATAATATGTGCGATGATGTCGGAAGATTTCAAATTTCACATTCACCGCCCGTATCGCCGTGACACGCGGGAAAGATGCAAAGGTGAAGATGTCGGACTTTGCCCGTGCTATCGATATGGAAACTGACGGAAAGTGGTCTGGACAGGACAAAAAGGCGGGATTCATTTCATGATCGGCATGCTTTTCATCGTTTAATCCAAAGCCGGATGTTATTCAAAATGGCAATTTTGGGGTATGAATTTATTTCCGGCCAATGGGGGGCATTGTCCCAGCGTCCTTTAAATTCGCCTTTTTCAGATTGCCAGTGATATGAATATTTTCGGGTTCCATCCTGAAATTGGTAGTCACGTATGAAGATTTTTCCGCCATCACATAATTTTAAAGCGGCTATCAATTCATAAGAATGTGCCTCTCGCCTGAATTTTTCCACTTCTATATTATCAATCAGGTCGCTGTGTTTTTTCTTCAACTTGAATAGCATGCTCAAAGTTTATAAGTTTCGATTTCCAGTAATCCAAACTTTCCTGGGCAAATCGCCAGGCCATCAAGTCGTCTTCAATTTCAAAAGACTCTGCTTGTTTTTAATGTATGAAGTTTTGGTCAGGTTTTATGACGCGCCTATAAATCTGACCTGGCCGCCGATTTCCTTTGCTCAAAATGCTATTTACTCCGCCGCGCGCAAGGATTACAATGGATTAAGAAAGGAATGAACCCCACCGTCAAACAACCTGAGGCCTCAACTCACGCTGAGAACTCCGAGAAAAGGATCCCAGAGAGGCCAAACACCCCCGTTTTTTTCTTTCTTTTTTTACAAAAAAAGAGAGGTCCGGAAGAACAATTGGTGGGTAAACTGTAAGCTGCATTTTTTTGTTGCCCTGCCGCTTTTGCGCTCATGCCGCATTTTTTCTAAGGGATAAGCGGATCCAAAGCTGCCCGGTTGATTAATATCGTTTTTCCCCTATAATATATGTGACTCTCGAGTTGTTTGATTCGACCAGCTGATATTGACAAAACAATCAATCCCGCACAGTAAAGAGAACTGTTTTATGATTTCGGGATGTATTATGCCGCAATTTTACAGGAGCTGCTGAATGCCACGAGTTTTTGATAATATCGAACTGGATCTACTGCCGGCTTTGAAGAACACCATAGGTGTAGCAGAGCGTGGGGATTTTTGCGTAGGTTATTTCAATCTCAGGGGCTGGAAACGTATTGCTCCTCATATAGACCAATGGCCGGGTGGCGATGGTCGGTGCTGCCGCGTTTTGGTCGGCATGCAAAGGCTTCCTCAGCAATGTCTCCGTAACGCTCTGGTATCCGGCAAAGAACCTGATCTGATTGATAATAAAACGGCGGCTTCCATCAAAAGAAGCCTTGCCGAAGAGTTCAAAGCACAGCTCACCGTAGGAACACCGACCAATGAAGATGAAGCCGCCCTGCAGAAACTTGCCAACCAGATCCGAAAACAAAAGGTGGTCGTAAAACTTTTCCTGCGCCACCCTCTTCACGCCAAGCTTTACCTGCTTTTTCGCCAGGACCACGATAATCCGATCACCGGATACCTCGGCAGCAGTAATCTGACCATGGCAGGTTTGTCAAAGCAGGGAGAGCTGAATGTTGATGTTCTTGACAACGATGCCTGTAACAAGCTTGCCAAATGGTTCAAAGACCGATGGGAAGATCAATTCTGTATTGATATCTCCGAAGAACTGGTCAGCATTATCGAACAAAGCTGGGCCGGCCCGGACCTGATCCCTCCTTATCACATCTATGCCAAAATGGCCTATCACCTGTCCGAGGAGGCGCGTGAAGGGCTGACTGACTTCAGGTTGCCTGATGAGTTTAAAGGCACTCTGTTTACCTTCCAGGAGGCGGCCGTCAAGATAGCCGCACATCACCTGAACAAGCGCGGCGGGGTACTCATCGGAGATGTCGTCGGCCTGGGAAAAACACTTATGGCTACTGCCCTGGCCCGTATTTTCGAAGACGACCACGGGCTAGAAACCCTTGTGATTTGCCCCAAAAACCTGACTGAGATGTGGGAAGATTATTGCCACCAGTACCGTTTGCGAAGCAAAGTCATGTCGATCACGCGGGTAACTGGCGAGCTGCCGGATACACGGCGCTACCGCCTTGTGGTGATTGATGAAAGCCATAATTTGCGCAATCGGGAAGGAAAGCGTTATCGTGCCATTCACGAATATATACAGGAAAATGACAGCAAATGCATCCTTTTGACGGCCACGCCCTATAACAAGAGCTATCTCGATCTCTCCAGCCAGCTCCGGCTGTTCGTACCGGAAGAGAACGATATTGGCATTCGCCCGGAGCAGCTTTTCAAAGAACTGGGAGAAACAGAATTCTCACGCAAACACCAATGTTCGCCCAGGTCTCTGGCGGCATTTGAAAAAAGCGAAAACTTCGACGATTGGCGCGAACTGATGAGGCTTTTCCTGGTGCGGCGAACAAGAACTTTCATCAAAGATAATTATGCCCGCACAGAACCGGAAACAGGTCGAAAATACCTGACTTTTCCAGACGGCTCTTACTCATATTTCCCGGAACGGCGACCCAAAACTGCCGATTTCGAAGTCAGCAATCAATACGCACAATTGTATGACGACACTGTGGTGAATCGAATCAACCGTCTTTCCCTCCCGCGTTATGGTTTGGGCAATTACCTTGTTGAGAACCGGCCGGAAGTGGTATTAGATGGCGAAGAAGAAGTCATGGATGACCTTTCCAAAGCCGGACAACGCCTGAAAGGGTTCTGCCGGACGAACCTCTTCAAACGACTTGAAAGCAGCGGAACGGCGTTTATACAATCCGTTGAGAGGCATATATTGCGCAATTACGTCTTCATCCATGCTCTTGAAAATGGCTTGCCCATCCCCATAGGCACCCAGGACGTGCAGATGCTGGACCCCGCGGAATATGATGAGGATGCGGACGCTCCCAGTGTGACCGGGAGTATCTTTGAAGACGATGGCGGCGACGATTCAGATACCAAAAGCGTCAATCAAGGCAGCGTTTCAGCGGATTCCCGAACCGAGGATGATTTTTTGGGTCGTGCTGCTGAGATTTACCGTGCTTATGCTGAAGACTATAAGAAACGCTTCCGATGGTTGCGTTCAATACACTTTTGCCCTGAGCTTGTCGAGGACCTGCGCCGGGATGCGCACTCCCTTATGAAAGTTCTTCAGGACTGTGGAAATTGGGATCCTGACCGTGATTCAAAACTGGACAGACTCCACCAATTGATAGCTGAAAAACATCCCGACGAGAAGATTATAATATTCTCGCAATTTGCCGACACCGTGAGGTATCTTGAACGGCTGCTTAAGAAACGGGGTGTAGAAAGACTCGAAGGTGTTACCGGTGACACCGCAAACCCGACCCGGATCGCCTGGCGTTTCAGTCCTGTAAGCAACAACAAAAGGGATGAGATCGCTTCGGGAGACGAACTGCGGGTTGTCCTTTCTACCGATGTACTCAGTGAAGGACAGAACCTGCAGGACTGCGCCATTGTGGTCAACTACGACCTACCATGGGCCATTATCCGGCTCGTTCAGCGCGCTGGGCGTGTCGACAGGATCGGTCAGAACGCCGAAGAAATCCTTTGCTACTCCTTTATGCCCGCCGATGGTGTTGAAAAGATACTGCATCTTCGTGGTCGCGTTCGTAAGCGGCTGAAGGAAAATGCCGAAGTTGTTGGCACTGATGAAGCTTTTTTCGAAGATGATCACGACGATCAGAAGGTCGTTGACCTCTACAACGAAATGGCCGGCATTCTCGACGATGATCCGGATTCGGAAGTTGACCTGGCATCTTACGCCCTGCAGATCTGGCAGAATGCCGTGGAGAGAGAGCCGGATATTGGGAAAATCGTACCGAACCTGTCCGATGTTGTTTATTCCACCCGTCAGGTAGTAGACGATGGCCTGGAGGAAGGTGCGCTTGTTTTTATGCGCACGGCCGACGGCGCCGATGCCCTTGCATGGATGGATCAGCGGGGTAAGAGCTACACGGAATCCCAGTTCCAGATACTTAAGGCCGCCAGGTGTGAGCCCGACACTCCGCCCGTTGCCAGACAGGAAAAACACCACGCACTCGTGCAACGAGCCGTTGAGCACGTGCGTAGGGAAGAGCGTAACATCGGCGGGCAGTTGGGCAGGCCTGCCGGCGCACGCTACCGCACCTACGTGCGTCTCAAGGAGTTTATGAAAGACATAAAAGATCAGATGCCACTTTTCCAATCCGACAAGCTCCAGCAGGCTCTGCAGGATATGTACCGCTACCCGCTCCGGCAGGCTGCTGTTGATACTCTGAACCGTCAGCTTCGAAGCGGCATAAATGATCCTGATCTTGCCGAGCTTGTCGTTTCTCTGCGTGATGAAGACAGACTCTGCATCGCCGAGGATCAGGAACCGGAACGAGAAGAACCACAGATTATATGCTCCATGGGCTTAACCCGTAACGTAGGGGAGAAATAAAAAGATGGCCGAAACATATAAGACTTTGAAACAGGAAACGCTGGACGAAATCGTTCGTCGCATTGTATCCATTGCCGATCCTGAACGGATAATCATGTTCGGATCAGCGGCCGGCGGCAGAATGAACCGTAACAGTGATGTAGATCTGCTTGTCGTGAAATCCGCTGCCAATCGACTGGAACTTGCAAGAAAAATTTACAGCCGGCTTCACGGCGTAAATGAAGCGGTAGACGTGATAGTTGTGAGACCGGAGGATTTGGAGCAATACCGCAATAACCCGGCACTTATTATAGCATCCGCAATCGCGGAAGGGAGAGTAATATACGATGCCCGAAAGGAAACCGCCGTACGATCCTGAAGAATGGTTGAATCGCGCTCGGAGCAACTTGAAACGGGCCAAAGCCGATGCCCGTCTCAAAGATGTGTATCTGGAAGATCTTTGTTTTGACGCTCAGCAAGCCGTAGAAAAAGCTATCAAAGCCCTCCTGATACATCGCAGTGTGGAATTCCCTTATGTTCACGATCTCGCCCGGCTCCTGACCCTCCTGGAAGAAAGCGGTCTGGATATTCCGGAAAACGTTAAATACGCCGAAACACTTACTCCCTTCGCCGTTATGACGCGCTATCCAACGGTATTTGAGCCAGTTACCGAAAGCCAGTATGAAGAAGCCATTGAACTGGCGGAAAATTTCCTTTTATGGGCTGAGACTATCATACTAAAAGATAAACGGTAATTATGGTCAACTCAAATAACGCTCGACGGCAGCTCAAAGACTTCAACCTTAAGGAACTTTTTATTCAGGAACTCGGCTGGAATAACTATCTCGGAACCCACTCCGTTGAAGTGGACGGCAAAAAGCATGAACTGGCCGCTATGGCCGAGAAATATGGCATGGTGGTCCTGCGTTCGCAGTCTCATCCTGACGATACCATTCCGGATTATTCCACGCGTCGAAAGATCGACCGCAAAGTAACAAAGATTCACCACGAACATATCATCATATATACCGATCCTGAAGAAACCTCTCAGATCTGGCAGTGGGTCAAGCGTGAGCCGAATAAACCCGATCAGAGCCGTGAGCACCATTACACAACCGATCAATCAGGAGAAGCCCTCCTTCAGAAGCTCAGGGCAATTCAGTTCACGCTCGAAGAGGAAGAAAAAATCGGTATCATAGACGTTACATCCCGTGTGCAGGCCGCTTTCGATGTCGATAAGGTCACAAAAAAATTCTACGATCGATTTCAGAATCACCATGATTTTTTCCTGAAACTTATCGACGGAATTCCAGACGAGGAACTTGAGCGATGGTACGCTTCAGTCATGCTCAATCGTCTTATGTTTATCTATTTCATCCAGAAGAAAGGCTTTTTGGATGGCGATCTTAACTACCTCGATACGAAACTCGAAGAAAGCCGGCGGCGCGGCCCCGACCGCTACTATCGCGAGATTCTCTGCCCCCTGTTTTTTGAAGGTTTTGCAAAACGTAAGGAAGACCGACCGGCTGAGATTCAAGAACTCCTCGGTGACGTTCCCTATCTTAACGGCGGCATCTTCCAGCGCCATCAGGTGGAAAATCTGCACGGCGAAGACATCCATATCCCCGACAATGCGTTCGAGAAGCTTCTGGATTTTTTCGGCGGATACCAATGGCATCTCGACGAACGGCCGCTGCGCCGGGACAACGAGATCAACCCGGACGTGCTCGGCTATATTTTTGAAAAATACATCAACCAGAAGCAGATGGGCGCATATTACACGAAGGAAGATATCACGGATTATATCACCAAAAATGCCGTTATACCGCGTTTATTCGATATGGCGGAAAAACGATGTCGGGTGGCCTTCGAGGGGGAGAGCTCAGTCTGGGATCTGTTGAAGGAAGAACCTGACCGTTATATTTACGGGGCAGTAAGCGAAGGAACTGAAAAAGAACTGCCGCAGGATATCGCCGCTGGTATTGATGATGTGTCACGACGCGATAGGTGGAACGAAGAGGCGGATCAGGCTTACGCACTCCCCACCGAAATCTGGCGTGAAGTCGTTGCACGGAGGCAAAAATATGAAGATGTGAAAAACAAACTCGAGTCCGGCGAGGTGCGTTCGATAGACGATCTGATCACACTCAATCTCGACATCCGTCAATTCGCGCAGGATGTCGTGGAAAGCTGCACCGATCCCTCGCTACTGCGTGCATTCTGGCGTTCGATAGCCGGCTGGTTACCCGACAGGTCCGATCAGGAGATGGTTCAGGGGATCACTGTTCTCGACCCTGCCTGCGGTTCGGGAGCGTTCCTTTTCGCGGCTCTCAATATTCTTGAGCCACTCTACGAGGCTTGTGTGGAGCGGATGGAGGCCCTGATCGAGGATCAGAACCGGTTTCATGACGGCACTGCAGGCAAGATGCCTGCACCACAATGCGACAGCCACAGAATATGTAAAAATTGTGGTGCGGGCTTCCAGCCTGCAGGAGAACCTTGTGGTGCAGGCTTCCAGCCTGCAGGTGAACCTTGTGGTGCGGGCTTCCAGCCTGCAGATGAACCTTGTGGTGCGGGCTTCCAGCCTGCATATGAACCTTGTGGTGCGGGCTTCCAGCCTGCAGATGAACCT
>PWZK01000387.1 GCA_003567495.1 Candidatus Brocadiaceae bacterium | reverse complement strand
TGCCTGCCTGCCGCGCTGCGGCGCAGGCAGGCGGGCGGGGACGCCCGCGTTCCCGGCAACGGCAAACGGCTGTTTAAGTGTCAGTACAAGTAAAATGAGACGTGGTTCACTGAGGACTTACGGTAGAAGTTTGGCCATGTTGTCTGATGTTAAATCACGCGCATCTGATAGCGGTGCCGGGAAATAATGTCTCCGGGAAAACCGAAAAACCGTACACTGTCCCCGTAATAAGACGACATTGAATTTCAACAAAAAATGAAAAGCAAGAGAGTTTTAACGGCTGTTTTAGATGAGCAAGACGGGGTATCTTCCGGACGTTGTCTGTCTGAGAGGGCGTTCCCCCCCTGTTCAGAAATGTTGGTGCATAATATTGATATGCACTATCATGCCGGCAGGGAGCGGCCGGAGGGGACCACGCTTGATCAGTTCATTCAGCACGCGAGAATAAGCGGTCGACGCGTGGTGGGGCTTACAGACCATCTCGGTAAATACAATGGTGATAATGCGGAAGGGACGAGCTACAAGCCGACAATGGAGGGGTTTGGACAGTACAGACGTGATATGGAAAGAGTGCAAAAGAACTTTCCCGACCTCCGGCTATTCCTGGCGCCTGAAATCGGTCCCTGGGGACGGCCCCGAGACCTTTGCAGAACGCTCAAAGACCTATCGGACTTCTTTATCTGCGAGGCGGCTTTCCCGTCTCATACGAGCATAAGCAAAAATACGAAAGAGCTTGTGGAAAAAATCCGCGAGACAAGAGAGATTATGGAACTTACCGGAAAACCGGCGTATATTGCACATCCTTTCCGCAGTGCGATAAATCTGCGCCTTATAAAATATGATCTCGAGCCGTGGGTGACCGAGTCAAACCACAAAGGGAAAGAAAATTTTTTGCCTGAAGAGCTGAACAAGTTTTTTTTGCTCGATATCGAGCGTGTAGGTCGAGCGGCCGCAGAGATGAATGTGCCGCTTGAGGTCAATGGCAACACGCAATTCAGGATTCGTTCTTCAAATCTTCCGGCCCCGTTGCAAATGGTGTGGTCGGCTTTTAAAACCCTGAAAATCTGCGGATGCGAGCTGGTGCCCGGCAGTGACCAGCATGGCTTCACGGTCGGTGTGGGACGCATTGGCGGAGCGGTTCCCGCCGATTGTTTCGATTTCCTTGGGATTACGGCTTCTGATATGCCATTAGTGCGACGTCTGCTTATGCAAAGAGGGGATAATATCATTCGCACAGCCTGAGCACCACGGCGGTCATCCATCTGGGACGTGCCCGGGATGGGAGGGAAGACGTTTTAAGTTCGCTGTCGGCTTCGGCAAGGATCTTTATCCTTCCGGCAAACCATCGTTCGTCGCGTTTCCTGACCGACTCCAGTGCCTTTTTAACCGCAAAATCAGGTACCCCGACTTCTTTTGCTATTGTGCGCGGCGGGGTCCTCTCGCGCGCAAGACGTGCTATCTGCCAGAGCTGTCGCATGCGGCTGCCGAGAAATGCAATTATCATCTCCGGGGCCTCTCCGTACAGCAGCAGCGTTTCTGAGAGCGCAACTGCCTCCCGTGCGTCCGAGCGGGCAATCGCATCGCTCAGTTCAAAAACCGTGCGCGACCTGCTTGCAGGCACTATTTCTTCCATCGCACGCCGGTCGATTACTTTGCGCTTCCCTGTGTATAAAACCAGTTTTTCGAGTTCTTCTTTCAGTGCGGAGATATGCGGCCCGACAGCCCGAACAAGCGCATAGTCCAGGCCTGAATCCAGCCTTTTGCCCTGTCGCCTCGCCTCCTCGCGAACCCATTGTCGGGCGTCATTCCACCTGATCTTACTGCAATCAACCCATACCGCAGAGCGGGCAAGCTCGCGCCCGGGGTTTTTTCGTCTGTCCAGCTTTGTGCAGCACAACACCAGTACGGAAAACGAGGCGGGATCTTTGCTGTATTCCGCGAGTTGATCCGGCGCCGCCTCAGCCAGCTCGCCGCCGCACCTTGCGATGACCATCCGTCGCCCCGCCATGCCAAGAAAGGGGCGGGTATAAAGCTGGTCGAATATGACCCTGGCATCATCAAGCTCGTCAAACTCAACCGAGGTGCTTCCGGGCATATCCCCTGTTTCGTTACATTTCCGCAGTGCCGACAGGGAGGCTGATATCAGCGAATCATCTTCTCCGCAGAGAACATAAACGGGGGAAATCCCCGATTCTTCAAGGTGCTTTCCGATTTGAAGTGCTTTGATATTCATGATACGCCATATCTTATGATATTAGCCCGCTGTTTTGCAAATTAACGTAGCAGCATCTCAAGCATTCGGGCGTCAGTTTCGTAGCCATGCCACTCTATATAATCGACGTCCCCGCGTCCGCTTTCCAGCGGGCCGAAATCACCCCGGAAATTCCAGAGCGCCCATCCAAACTCCGCCTGTTTCCAATTTTTCAGGCAGTCCTCCATCCAGCGCATTGCATCCTCATGGGGAGTTTTGTTATAAACGCCCCATTCTCCAACCATTACGCCCACGCCTTTATCGCGAAGTTCCAGCCACGGTTCGACAGACTCCTCCCGGAGTTTCTGACGGGCGATGAGCCTTATGCGATCTCCGATTTTAACCGCAAGCTTACCGTCTTTTTCTTCGATTTTCACATTTCCGGGCGAATATCCCCATTCGCGGCGTGGAGTAAGGGTCAGTGTCATGTCGCTTCCGGGCCCGGTCAGAGTCAAACCTGTAATTTTCAGCCAGTCGCCCTCGACAATTTTAATTTCAATCCGTTCGGTTTTCGGTGGTATTTCAGCTTCGTATTCGCGATCGTATATACATTGATAGACCTCCCATTCTTCGTTGTAGTGGATTTCTCTAAATTCTTCGCCCTCGGGTTCGCATACAAAGTCGTGCTTGAACACTGTATTTCCATCGGCCCGGACTTTCAGCCGGGCGTGGTCGGATACCGTATGGACGTGCATTCCGAGGGTAAGCGGGTGGATAAATTCACCCTCGATAACCATGGGCCCGGTCATCTCCGGCCTTGAATCGCCGTACAGGTATGCATACAATCCTGTCGGTGGCCAAACCGGGATTGGCCATTTATCACTGCCGTCTACCCATCCGGCCCTGTAGTGCGTAAATCTGAACGGAAAATATCCGCGTGCGCTCTGTGCAATTTTAAGGCGGGCGAGTTCTGGAACCGGCTCCCGTCCGTGGTTCAGTCCGTCGGCAATGATCAGCCTCTTCGGATCTTCACGGCGAATTGCTTCGACCAGAGTTTCAATTACGCGGTGATATTCTTCCGCATCCATCCGGGGGGGTTCGTTTATCAGGTTAAAGCTAAGGTTGCGGTTTGATATGTGGCGGTAGCGACGCGCAAACTTCGTCCAGTGCAGTGATGCCACACGCAGCGGCTCGGGGTCTTTCCAGATATTGTATTCTTCCTCTGGCGGATTTACGCAGTAGCCGGGGATGCGATGAAAGTTGATGCTGACGTGCAGGTCGTATTTTCCCCCCCATTTTATCGCCCGGTCGATTTCTGAAAGGGCCGTTTCGTCAAACTTTTCCCAGTCACCGTCTCGAATCCACATCCGATAGTCCATCGGCAGGCGCACGAAATTAAAGCCGAGTTTTGAGATCAAACGGAAATCTTTTTCTTCGAACGAGCCGTCCGACCAGTCCGCAGAATATTTGTTGAGAAGGTTAAATCCTCGCCAGCGTGGGAGATGGTTGTAAGCAGCTTCAGGCAATGCGCGAGCCGATTCTTTGATATCCTGTCCGTCCGGCAGCGTATTACCCGCGGCATTCATGGCGAAAAAAAGCATCCACAGAGCGGCGAAGACCTGCACGGGGGCCGGTGGGTGCGTGTTAGCCTGCCAAAAAAGCCGTTTAAGCAGAGCAAAGGCGCGCTTAAAAGTATTTGTAGCTGGTTTATGAAATGTGCGGGTAAAAATGCTCATATGCGTCGCTGCCCTATTGTATCGTTTTAAATTTTCAGTTAAAAAACAGTCCGGCAAGAAAAATCTGTTGTTATTTGATTTTACCACAAATTGCCGTTATGATAAAAGCGGCTTAAATATTCCGGTGTAAGTCTTCAGTGAATCACCTGCCTGTCTGCCGCCAGGCAGGCAACAGGCAGGCTGGATTTTAAACTTTTCACAAGGAGGTCGGATTATGAAACCTTTCAGATGTCTTATTTGCGGTGAGACGTATATTGGTAACGCAGTGCCTGACAGGTGTCCGTTTTGCGGTGTTGCCGGGCGTTATATCGCGGATGCTGCGGAATATGTCGACTATAACGGGCTGGAGCTCAGCGAAAAATCCAGGAAATTCGTTCAACAGGCGATGAAGATAGAAGCAAGCAACGTGGCGTTTTATAAATGCGCGGCCGATTGTGCCGAAAACGATGTTGTGAAGGTGCTTTTTAAACGCATAGGCAAGCACGAAGCCGAGCATCTGGAACTGCTGGCGGACCATCTCGGCGTTGAGGAGCCGGAGATCGAGCCTGAAAAGTGCTGCGATGACGATGCGGCCAATATGCAGCAGTCGCATGACCGCGAGGACAGGGCGGTGAAAATGTATTCGCGTTTTGCACGTGAAGCGGCCGAGCCGCGGCTGAAAGAGATATTCTCGGCCATAGCCGGCATAGAGCAGGAACACTATAAAATGTTTAACACATTTCGGTAAGCGCCTAATTCTTTTTCAAGACTTCGCTTGAAAAAGAATTAATAAAACGACCACGACAACGGCCACGACTAAACGGCAAACGACATAATTTTTTAGTACATCGACAATTTGTTGTCGATGTTGCGATATTAAGCGCTTACCCGGCGAGAACCGGGCGATATGATATAATGATCAGCAAGAAACCGGCGCTCCTCATGCTGATTTGCTTCTGTGCTATCTTGCGGCAGAATAACGTTTTTCCGGGGCCGCCCGGGGAACTTGCGGGGCTGCTCCGACCTTCGATTGACTATGGAGCGGAGAAGGTCTTTTACGCGGACATAAAGGGCAGTGCCCCGAAGGTGGAGGTGGACAAGCAGACGCTGAAGGTTTCTTATTACGGCTTCAGCCTGAGCTACCGTTTGTCTTCCTATAACTGGAGAGGGGAGCACGATACGGGTTTTTCTGCGGCTGACGGGGCTCCATGGAAAGAACTGCATAATGTGATGCTTTCTGCGAGAGGTTTTTATCCGATCAGCGGTACTCTTACCCTCATGGGTGGTATACGAGCGTATAGCGGTTTTGAACGCCGGCTGTCGCGTTCTCTCGGCGGTGGTGCGGACCTTGCGCTGATAAAGCAATTGAGTGATAATTGGCAGGGGGCCGCCGGTGTGGGGGCAGCCTGGCACCCTGTCGGCAGCAACTTGATGCCGGTTTTGGCTTTGCGCTACGATAGCGAGAACGAGAAGGGTTTTTCAGGTTCCATCGGAATGCCCACAGGTATTAAATACCGCGTTAAAGAAGGGCTGGCAGCGTCGGCAGGCGTTGTTCCGGCCGCCGGCACATATCGATTGAAAGATAACAGCCCGGCATCGAAAAAAGGATATTTCCGGCACCGCGCGATAGTAACCAGGCTTGGCGTGGAGTATAATCCGACAGATAATCTTGAGCTCAACGTTTTCGGGCTGTATTATATTGAGAGGGAATGGAGGTTATATGACAGGCGCGGCTCGAGGATTGAGCGCGCGAGACTGGATAGCGGGCCGGGCATGACAGCGGGAGCTATATGGCGCTTCTGAGCAAGTCCTCAGTGAACCACCTGTCTGCTGCAGGCAGGCCCTGCGGGCGCGCTCCCAGCGGTGCCTACTTTTTTGAAAAAAAGCAGGACAAAAAACATGAAAATAGGCGTGGCATATTATCCGGAGCAATGGCCGCAGGATCGCTGGGAGAAGGATGCTCGCAGTATGGCGCAGCTTGGCGTCGAGGTGGTCAGAATAGGCGAGTTCGCGTGGTCACGGCTCGAACCGCGACGCGAGCGCATCGAGATGGACTGGCTCGGGGATGTCATAGATATCCTTTCGGGTGAAGGGTTGAAAATTATCCTTTGCACCCCGACCGCGGCCCCCCCGCCATGGCTTTTCAGCCGCCACAAAAGTATTCTGCCGCAATGCTCCGATGGGAGACAGCTTTACTATGGCTCCAGACGTCACGTTTGTATCAACAACCCCGCCTACGAGAAGTACGTACGCAGAATCGTTACCGAACTGGCGCGCAGATTCGGCGAAAATCCTCATATATATGCCTGGCAGATTGATAATGAGCTGAGCAGCGGTCCCGGGGGCACGTGTTATTGCGATGAATGTGAGCAGGCGTTCAGGATGTGGCTCAAACGCAGATACGGCACCATCGACCGCCTTAACAAATTGTGGGGGGCCGAATTCTGGAGCCAGAGTTTTGTGGACTGGCATGAAGTTCCCGTGCCGCGTGATACGACCGAGGCGCCTCATCCATCGCTGCTGCTTGATTACAGAAGGTTTACTTCGGCACGGGTACGCGCTTTTGCCATGAGGCAAAAAGATATAATAAACGAGTATTCGGCCGTAGAGATTCCTGTTACGGTTAATGAGCCCTGGCCCGGTAGTTTGCCGCATATCAATACATTTTCACTGGCAGAGGTGCAGGACGTCGTTTCGGTGAACAACTATCCAGCACATATCTCGAAGCTGGCTGAGTGCATTATGGGGCTGGATATGGCTCGGTCGCTTAAGCGCGGCCCTTTTTGGGCTATGGAGCAGCAGGCCGGAGCCGTCCCGGTAAACGGGGAGCCGGTGCAGCCGCACCCCGGCCAGTTGCGTCTTTGGGCATACCAGGCGGCCGGGCGGGGTGCCGAGCTTATTTCTTTTTTCAGGTGGCGCACGGCGGTGACGGGGCAGCAGATGCATCTTTGCGGTATTCTGAACTCAGACGGAATGCCGGGCGGGCGTTACGATGAACTGAAGCAGACTATCTCAGAGCTTAAACGGCTGCACGGCTTGTGGCGGGGACAGATGCCGGCGGCCCGTGCGGGCATCTGGCTTGATTTTGAGTCGGCCTGGGCGCTTTCGGATGCGGGGCCGGGTTCAGGGGCGGATTATTTTTCGCAGCAGGCAATCTTTCACGATCTTTTGCGCCGTCGCGGCATGACGGCGGATTTTGTTGCCCGCAGCGAAGATCTGTCCGAATACGAGGTTTTAATAGCTCCCATGCCGTATATAGCAACTTCCAGGACGGCCGAGGCTCTTGAATTGTATGTGAGGAGAGGGGGTACCTTGCTGGTGACCGCGCCGGCGGGATGGGTCTCGGATGT
>PWZK01000244.1 GCA_003567495.1 Candidatus Brocadiaceae bacterium | reverse complement strand
CGGGGTTTGAAAAAAAGGCGCTTGTTCTGCGCGTAGTGGGCGCTTAATATCGCAACATCGACAATAAAACTTTTTCAAACGACACAAAAAAGTTTTAGTATAACGACAAGGGCAAAGACGACAAACGACAGAGAGTTGCGTAGCTGACTTTGTCGTCAGGCCCGAAGGGCCGTCTGATATGACCCTACTGCGCCGCATCCACCCCAACGAGCACGTATATAAGTGCCGCTATAAATGTCAGTAAAAGAAAGTTTTCTGCTGCATAGAAGACGTGCCGCCACTGACGCATTTTTTTATGTTTTTCAAGTGCCAGGCGGAAAATCAGAAAAATCCCTCCGCTCAGGTAGGCCACTGCTAGCACAAGGCCGCCTCTTCCGCCCAGAGCAAGTTCGCCGCCGCTAAGGCCCGGCAGAAATGTTCTGCCCGCCGCCATCGCAATCAGCCCGTAGACGGCAGCCGCTCCTCCGATCACACAGCCCAGTATGTATCTCTTTTTGATACAGGTGCTTTTGTTCATTAATCTGACTCTATATGAAATAAGCGTGTCAGTTTTCGTTTGTCCTGAATACGATTTTTTATTATAATCTAAAACTTCCTGAAATGAAAGTTGAAATTTGCAGGCAAAAACCATCCGGCATGAAAAATAAGCGAGAGACTATTGCAGTAATCGGATGCGGAGGCTGGGGAACCGCGCTGTCTCTGTTGTTGTGCCGTGCTGGGCACAGAGTTACTATGTGGGGCGTGGATCCCGAATATGTGAAAAAAATGCGCGTTTCCGGGGAAAACACAATGTTTCTTCCCGGCATTGAAATACCCGAGGATATGGAGTTGAGTTCGGATCCGGGCGGTTGCGTTGAAAAAGCGGGAGTCGTAGTGGCGGCCACACCGATAGCATATATGCGCGAGGTGTGCGAAAGATTTGCAAGCCACATCAGCCCCGATCAGGTTATAGTCAACGTTTCCAAGGGGATTGAAGACGGCACGCTCCTGACCGGCACCGGAATAATAAGGGATGTTTTTGGCCCAGGCGTGCAGCCGGCGGGGCTCTACGGGCCGAGCCATGCCGAAGAAGTCGTGCGCAGCATGCCCGCGACGGTTGTGGCTGTAAGCGCCGATAAATCAATCGCATGCCGCGTGCAGGATATTTTTATGACTTCGACGTTCAGGGTGTATACAAATACCGATCTGGTGGGAGCCGAGATCGGAGCGGCGCTTAAGAACGTCATTGCGATCGCGGCGGGCGTATGCGATGGGCTCGGGTTTGGAGATAATGCCAAGAGCGCGCTGCTTACGCGAGGGCTGGCGGAGATTCGCCGTCTTGGAGTGGCCATGGGGGCGCGGGAAGCGACTTTCAGCGGACTGACGGGGCTTGGAGACCTGATTACCACGTGCGTCAGTCCGCACGGACGCAACCACAGCGTAGGTGTCAGACTCGGCAGAGGCGAGATGCTTGAAGAGATACTGAAAGATATGCACCAGGTGGCCGAAGGGATAGGCACCACGCGTTCAGCGTTGCGGCTGGGCGAGAAGTATGATGTGGATATGCCCATAACCCGCGAGGTAAACGCTTTGCTTTTCGACGGCAAAGATCCGCTCCGTTCGGGCAACGACCTGATGCAGCGCGAGCCTCGTGCCGAATTCGATAATCCGTGATTTTTAACTTTTTAATTTTCCCTTTTAACTTTCCGGATTGAGTAATCTAAAATCATAAGGAGGCTTTCCATGAATCAAAGAGAAAGATGGATTGAGACTTTGACGTTTGGTAGCCCAGACAGGATTCCGCTTACCCCTGGTGGCGCGAGGGAATCAACGCGTCTGCGTTGGTATAAAGAGGGTTTGCCGGAGGGAGTTAATTATCACGAGCACCTGAGGGAGATTCTCGGTATCAAGGATGATGGGTCGTCGCAGGAAAAAGTGAATTGCGGCGTTGATTTCCGCATGATACCACAGTTTGAGGATAAGATACTCGAGCATAAAAACGGGCACTACATAGTGCAGGACTGGAAGGGAAACATATGTGAGATATCGGACGAGTTTGATACGTCTTACCTGCTTAGCGCCAAGGATTTCGTAACCCGAAAATGGATCAAATGCCCGGTGGAGACGCGCGAGGACTGGGAGGCCATGAAAGAGCGCTATGAGGTTGACGAGCCCGGGCGGTTTCCGGATGATTTCGCCGAGCGCTGCGAGCGTCTGACAGAGCGCGATTATTTTTCCTCCATCGCCTTTTCGGGCCCTTTCTGGCAGCTCAGGGAGTGGTGCGGTTTTGAAGGGCTCTGCATGATGATGGTCGAGCAGCCGGAGCTGGTTGCAGAAATGGCGGAGTTCTGGACCGACTTCATCTCAAAGGTGCTTGCGCGGATATTTGAGAGTTTCGTGCCCGATCACGTCCACTTCAACGAAGACATGGCATACAAACAGAAGGCGATGATTTCTCCCGGCATGGCACGTCGTTTCTGCCAGCCGTCATGGACGGCGTGGACGCGGCAGGCAAAAGATGCCGGGGGGCCCCTCGTGGGGATCGACAGCGACGGATATATAGGAGAGCTGATACCTATATGGATCGAATCCGGGGTAAATCTCTGCGACCCTATCGAAGTCGCCGCCGGGTGCGATATAAATGAATTCAGAGCGCGGTTCGGCCACAGCATCGCTTACCGTGGCGGGATTGACAAGCGGTGCATTGCAAAAGGCGGCGAAACCATACGCTCCGAACTGCGCCGAATCGAACCGGTGGTGCGGGACGGCGGCTACGTGCCGGGATGCGATCACGGAGTGCCGTCGGATATTTCATGGCCGAATTTCGTGGAATATACCAGACTCCTGGCGAAGATGACGGGCTGGCTGTAGGCTCTCGATGGCGCAACATCGACAACAAATATTCAATGTCCTGGAAGCGACAGAACGCAAGCGCGATATGTGATAGCCTGGATTTTGTATACATTCAGTGAGCCACGTAGGATTCGCAATGTGATTGCCTTATGTAACGCAGGCATCTCGCCTGCATTCGTCTTTTACGTAGCGCACCGGTTCTCGGACGATCAGGCCGGGACGCCTGCGCTACAACGAATGTGGTTCACTTAATGCTTACTGACTCGTGTAAGATTATCTTCCGATAGTTTTTCAGTGTTAAGGGTGTATGTGAACATGGCTCAAAACATCATAAAAGAAGTTCAGAATATAGAGGCGGAGGCTGATCGTATTCTGTCCGGGGCAAAAGACAAAGTCCGGCAAAGAGAAAATTCCGTAGAGCCCGAACTGGAAAAATACAGGGCGCAGCAGCAAGAAAAACTCAAGGCGAAGATAGGCTCGCTGAAGAAAAAAATAAACGAAGAAACTGAGCAGAAAATCCGGGAATTGGACGAAAATGCAAAAAAAAGTATGGAAAGTCTTGAGAATATAGATATTCAACCTTCGGATGCGTCCGTAAAATTAATAGTGGAGAGGATCGCCGGCGACGTAACGGAATGATCTAAACGACAAAAAGGCTATATGGCTATAGAACCTGTAAAACATGTGACTTTACTGGCGCCGCGCAGTTCGGTTGAGGGACTGACCGGCTGGGTGCAGCAGCTCTCCGTATTGCACGTTGCGGATGCCGGGGGGCTGATCGACGATGACGCTGAAAGTGTTTCGGGATTTGAAAAACCGTCGGTGCCGACCGAAGAAGCAGACGGGCATATCAGGCGTCTCAGACGCACCAGTGAGATATTCGGTGATTTTGATGCCCTGGAGAGTCCTTTTATAGAGATGATCATCGCCCTGCCTTCGAGGGTGAGCCTGAAGGAGAGGGAGGAAATTCTGTCAGAGTTTGACTATCAGCCCGTTTACGAGGAAGCACGCGGGCTGGAGGAAGAGTGTAAAAAGCATCAGGCCCGGGTTGAGCGCTTGCGTGAGGAGTACGGCCGCCTGGAGTTCTTTCGCCTGCTGCCGTTTGAGCCTGAGGATATACATTCGCTCACCCGCTCCAGGGTCTGGGTCGGGTCTCTTATGGAGGATAAATGGGAAGCGCTCAGGACCTCGGAGGAAGCCGGTGAACTGCTGGGCCTCACGGAGCTCAGGCGTATTAAGCGCCGGGTGGATGTATGTGTCGTTGCGCTCAATGAAGATGCTGAAGCGGGCGGAAAGATACTCCGGGCACACCAGTTCGACGAATTACAGGTGCCCCGGTATGAAGAAAACTCGCGCGTCGAGCGCATGGACCGGATTACCGAAGAAATCGCCGCCTCTCACAAAGAATCGAAGCGCTGCAGGGAAGGAATCAAAAATCTTGCCCGCGATGCCAAGAAAATCGACGTGCTTCTTGCGTATTGGGAGGCCGAGCGTGCGAAGGCCGGGGCACGGAACAGCACTCTCAGCAGCAATCGCATAACAGTGCTGACCGGTTTTATAAGGGAGAGGGATGTCGAGAGTTTCAGGGCCGGGCTGGCTGAGAAATTCCCCTCCGTTTCCGACATTTATCGCAGGCCCGAGCCGGATGATAACGTGCCCGTTGACATCACCAATTCGCGAATAATGAAGCCGCTGCGGTTTTTGGTGGATCTTTTCGGGCGTCCCGATTATTTTGGTTTTGATCCCACTCCGTATCTTGCGTTTAGTTTTCTGGTGTTTTTCGGCATGTGTTTCGGAGATGTGGTATACGGTTTTGCTCTGGCTGCGTTGGGATATTTGCTGGCCCGAAAGGCGCGCCCCTATGAGAGCCTTCACAACCTCTGCATGCTCTTCTGTTATGCGGGCGTATTTACGATGATTATCGGTCTTTTGATGGGCTCCTGGGCTTCCGATTTATGGAGGCCGGAGTATCTGGGCGAGGGTAATCTGCTCTACAGAATTCAGAAGCACACGGCCGTGGTTGATCCCATCGACAGGGCGGTGCTGCTGCTTGTAGTGTCGATAGGCATAGGGGTGGTCAATCAGTTCTACGGCATCATACTAAAAGGTTATGCGCTGATAAGGAAGGGTCTGATATGGGATGCGGTTTTTGACGCCGGCCTGTGGTTCCTTGTATTGCCCGGTTTTCTTATAGCGTTCAGTTCGCTTTTTTTTGACATACCGCCCGCTCTTTTGAGGCTGGGTTTTGTTTTGATGATTGCAGGCGCCATAGGTTTGATCCTGACTCAGGGACGCGAGGCCGAGGGGTTTGCGGGCAAGTTCGGCGCCGGTTTGATAAGCATATATGGCATTATGGGCAGCTACGGCTGCGTGACTTTTCTGAGCGATATTCTTTCCTACTCGCGTCTTATCGCTTTGGGGCTGACAACTACCATTGTCGGCATGGCGTTTAACATCATAGCCGGGCTCGTGCGGGAGGCGCCGATGGCCGGAGCGGTGCTTTTCGTGGTCGTGCTGCTGCTCGGCCATACTTTTAATTTTATGGTGAGCATGCTGGCTGCGTTTGTGCATCCGGCGAGGCTGATATTTCTGGAGTTTTTCAACCGGTTCTATGAAGCGGGGGGGGAGAAGTTCACACCGCTCAGCCTCAGCACCAAATCCTTGATTGTGGAGCAATAAGCGTTTAATCTGCATTTTAGTTAACTGAGAAAAAAGGAGGTGGGACATGGAGTTTTTGGAAAATATGGACGGTATGCTGGAGTATCTTTTTTTAACGACTGGTGTGGGCTCGGCCGGCATAGGAGCAATAATGGCGGTGAGTCTGGCCTGTATCGGGTCCGCCCGGGGTATCAGCGTCGGCGCTTCTCAGGCCGCCGGCATATTATCGGAGAAACCGGAGTTATTCGGTAAACTTTTCATACTCATGTCGCTGCCCGGTACTCAGGGCTTCTACGGGCTGGTGGCCGCAATATTGATCGCGACCAATACCGGCATTATGGAGGCGGAGACCGTTGTAGGGCCGCTTGCCGGCGTTGCCCTGTTGTTTGTGGGAGTCGGGATGGGGCTTGCCGAATGGCGCAGCGCTTCTTTCCAGGGTAACACCTGTGCGGCCTGCATCAACTGGACCAGCAAGCGACCCGAAGACGCCGGGCGTGCCCTTATATTGCCGGTGCTGGTCGAAACATACGGTGTTGTTGCGCTCCTGGCCGCCATTCTGATGATCATCTGGCTGACCAGCCCCGATCTTATGGTGCCGGCACTGCCGATGTGACACAGACATTTCCGTGTAACAGCAACTAACGAGAATGACATGAGCGTTGAAAATATTAAAAAAACGATTATCCGGGATGCCGAGAAGGAGGCGGAGGAGATGGTTGCCGCTACCGCCGGAGTCTGTGAAGAACGTCTTGAAAAGGGCCGGCATGGAATTGAGAGCGAAATGGATCGCCGGTTTGAAAAGACAAAAAAAGAACTTGTCGATGATGCCGAGCGCAGGGTGATGCAGAAACGCTCAAAACACAACATTGAATTGCTTGCCAGGCGCAACGAGATACTCAACCGGGCCTTTGACCTTGCAGCCCGGCGCCTTGAAAATCTGGAGGGCGACGGGTACAGACAGCTGATTGGAGAATGGCTGGATCAAATACCGGAAGAAGTGCCGGGTGAGGCGATTTGCCACAGCGGGGATATCGAGCGTATAAAGCCGTTGATTGAAGAAATAAATAAAAGCCGGGCAGGTGATTCTGAAATCACGCTGGTTTCGGATGATGAGGTAGAAAGCGGAATCGTGTTCAGATCTGAAAGTTTCGAAATAGATTTGACCGTGTGCACCAGGCTGAACGAGCTTCGGGAGGAACTTACCCCCGAGGTGGCCGGCATGATTTTTTCGAAAAACGTTACAATATGATTCCGGGTGTCGCGCAGGTCGAAGGCCAACGCCTGGCGGGCTGCGGGATCGGGTAACTGCGTTTTTAAATGCCGGATAATCAGGGATAAATGACAAACGACAGAACCGACATTGCCGAGTGGGGTTATTCAAGCGGCAGGGTTGCCGCTCTGGAATCGCAGATGGCGAAGCGGGAGTTTTTCGAACGCATGCTCCAATCCGTGGAGCCCGCAGAATTGCTTTCGAATATCGGGGGTTCGTTGGCGGCCGATATAGAGCTTAATCCCGAAGAGCTGAAAGATGCCGAGGTTGAGATATCCGGGTTTTACCGTGCTCTTATGGAAGACATCCGCAACGGGTCTCCCCGCAGCGATGTTGCCGATCTTTTGCTCAGGAAACGCGAGCTTCGAAGCTTCAGGAATTACGTCAAACGAAGCCGCCTTAACCTGGCGGTGTCCGAGCCGGTTTCCGATTTCAGTGACGCTTACTGGGAGGATGTTTTTAACGGCACGGCTACGGATGTGCCCGGGGTTTTTGAGATGGTGGCCCATCAT
>PWZK01000365.1 GCA_003567495.1 Candidatus Brocadiaceae bacterium | reverse complement strand
CATCCGTACCCATAAACAACCTCGATTTCAGGGCCTGGTAAAGCGCCTGCGTGAGAGCGGAGAGTTGCCTGAAGGGGTGGGAGATAAGCTGGTTTTTCTTCCTTTGGCAGAAGGCGTTATAATGCTCAATAACATGCGGCTGCATGGTTATGACGGCACAGATGGCGAATCGGTTACCAGGGGCATGATCGATGGGCGCAGTGAGATCGCGGAAGAGCTAAAATGTCTGCGCAAACATTTCCCGGGCTTTTCAGATGCACGGGTTAAGGCGGTTGCTTCGCTTCTGGGGGTGAGAGAAACGCGGCGCATCCACGGCGAGTACCGGCTTACGCTGGAGGACGTGTTTGGCGGGCGCGAGTTTCCCGATACAATCGGGCTGTCAAATTACAATGAGGCCCTTAAGGATAAGAAAAAACCTGCCCGGCCTACGCCGGAAGTCACTCCTATTCCTTACAGGATCATGGTGCCAACGGGCATTGAAAACCTGATCTGCCCGGGCAGGTCCGTATGCGCGGAACGCGGTGGCGGCACCTACGTGAAAGGGGGAGTTATAGAGTCGATAAGAGTGATGGCGCCCTGCATGGCCATGGGGGAAGCTGCCGGAGAAGCCGCTGCTGGCGTCGTGAGCGAGGACTTATCCTTTGCACGGATAAATACCGAAAAGCTGCGCTCCAGTCTCCGCGACCATGGAGCGATAGTAGATCCCCTGTAGAGTTGCCGCCCGCTCCAGAGAGTCACTTAAAACTTGTCGCCTCGTACTGAAGTTGGAAATTCCGCAGGTGCTCCGTCTCCACCACCGCTTCCGGGCTCATACCGCGCATAAGAGTATCTCGGGTTATTCCCGGATTCGTCTCCTCGCTTCTCCTTTTCCGCACGCTGTTTGCAACCGATACAAAGCGTGGCAAACGGGCGTGCTCTCAGCCGTTTTTTTGAGATGTTTTTTCCGCAATCCGAGCAAATGCCGTATTTATCTTCACGGAGTCTTTGAAGCGCAGCCTCTATCTCGTCGATTTTGGTGGAATCCAGCTCTGCCAGCCTCGACGCCATGTCGTCGAGTTCACTGTTCGAGACTGTCTCCATATACTCAGCTGACTTGTTCTTCGTAACGGCGTTTATCCGCCCCAGCCGCTCCTGCAGCGTTATGAGTAAATTCCGCTCCAGAGCCGTCAGTTCCCTCTCAAGAGCTTCGATACTGCTTTTTGTGTTGTTTTTTCTCATTTTTCTAACCCTCCAGGTTATTTTCCGTTAGTATGGCTTCTTAACGCCCTCTTCTCACCCCATTAGTAGTACATAAGCCTGCCTGTGTTCAAAAAAATATGGATTGAAGAAAACGCAGGTTTTTTTTATAATGAACGTTTAATAATATGAGTCAGTCGGGTAAAGACAGTTTCTTTTTTGAAGGGAGGTGCCAGATGAAAACTTTACATCAATTCGGTGTAAGGGTGGTTGTTTGTGCCCTGACGGGCGTGTTTGTTCTCGGCGGAGGGTTTGCAGTGGCCGGCGATGATGCGGCTGCTGAAGAAAATCTGCGCACGAGGTTGGAGGAAAGGCGCCGCGAGCGGATTGCGGCCATGCAGCGTGGCGAGGCTCCCCGGAGGGCGGCATCGCTTGATGCCCTTCTTGGTATGGAAGGAGTGAAGGCTATGGTAAGCGAAATAGAAGGTGGCGGTGCTACTCTGGTGATAATCTCCGATGATGAGCAAATGGCGGCTCGGATTCTGGAGACTGCCAGGGAGGTGGTAGAAAGAATGGCGGCCGCCGGGGAGAGGCTTGCCGAGGAGAGGCCGCGACGCGTGCGTGAAATACCCGAGGAAGATGCGCGCAGGGAGGCTCTGGGGGAAAGGCGTGAGCAGATGAGAGCCCGGCGCGAAGAACTCGAATCTATGGATGAGAATGAACGCGAAGCGCTGAGGGAGCAGTGGCGCGAGCGTCGACAGAGGAGGTTGGAAGATGCCGCCCCCGAAGTTCGCGAACGCATGCTCGAGAGGATGAGAGAGGCCGAAGAAGGCACGCGGCAGCGCCGCGGCCGCACGCGCGATTGAAGTGTGGGTTCCGCCGCCGGCCCCTCTCCGGGCCGGCGGCGATTTTAGCCCGCATATCGCGGGGAGTTTACTGTGGAAAATAGAAATAAAACATACAGGCGAGTGCTGCTAATCGTTAACTTGTTGCTTTTGGCGGCCTTATTCTGCAGTGTTGCGGGTTTCTACAGCGTCTTGCAAAGCGATGCCGTAGCCGGGCCGGTTTCCGGCGACTCCCCGGGCGAAGCATACAGGAGCGCGCATACTTCGTCTGTCGACGGTGTTTTTGTTGCAGACCCATCCGAGGGTGATTACAAGGTGCTCGCTTCAAGTGGTCTTTTTGCTGCATTGTCCGACGATGAGGTGGAAGATAATGGGGGTGATGTCTCAAACGATGAATATACCCTGCCCGAAATGCGGCTTGTCGGCACCATAGCTGGCGAGGCCTCGCTGGCACGTGCTATGATAGGGATGCGGAACGGGACGGGAGATCAGCGTCTTTACCGTATCGGGGATATTGTAGGCGGTGCGCGGCTTGAGACGATAAAGCCCGGAAGCGTGGTTTTTGCAAGGGGCGGTCAATTGTACAGGGTTGATATGGACCGCTCCGGCGAAGTCTCCCAGGCGCCTGCAAGGGATGGACGTCGTGCGACCGGGCAAACAGGCGGAGCTCTTATCGTCGGACTCGGTGGAGCCGTAACGGTTTTGGAAGAAGAGTCCGTCGGGGCGCCGCGGGCTGAAGACGTGCGCCGAGGCCGATGGAGTGAGATGGACGATGATGAAAGGGCGAGGCGTCTCGAAGAAATGCGCGAGCGGCGCGAAAGGATGCTGGAAGATGCCGACCCCGAAGTTCGCGAACGCATGCTCGAGAGGATGAGAGAGGCCGAAGAAGGCACGCGGCAGCGCCGCGACCGCACGCGCGATTGAGGTGGTGACTAAAGAAAGGTGCTTGCCTTATGCCCGCCCCTTTTGAATCGTCGTAAATCCTCAGTGAACCCCCTGCCTGCAGCAGGCAGGCGTTCAGATTGTGAACTATGCGGCAGTGCCAGAAATCGGGATCGCTATCGGGATCGGGATCGCTATCGGGATCGAATAAAAATAGTCTGGGGCTGGAAAAACTCGATGTGTATCGGCTTGCTATCGATTATGCGGCATAGGCTTTTGAAAAAACCTGGAAAGCACAAAGAACGATCCCGATAGCGATATCGATACCGATTTATCGTGAGCCAACGGGGTTCGTTAGATATTGGCGATCTTGCTGAATAAGACCCGAAAAGCAAAAAAAGGTCTCATGGCTTTTTCTCGGAGATCAGGATATGTGAATGTACTGGCCGTTTTCCATCAGCAGAGGTTCCTGCAGGGGCCAGAAGCCATCCCAGGCCACCACCCCTTTGTTTTGCCATTCCGGCGCGCCTTCTCCCACCGACCCGGGCACAGCCGTATAAGCTCGGGTATGCACGCGTCCGCCGGGTCTGCCCCTGCCGTAGAAAGACCCCATAAAAGCCCAGAGCTGATCGCCGTGATTCAAAAAAACGCCGTGACTGACCGCCAGATCGCCCGGCGGATCGTCCAGGTTCTTAAGCGGCTCCCAGCTCACACCGTCGTCGGCGCTGACTCTGACGTTGGCCATTTCGGTGGCATTGTTCTCACTTTTCGTTGCATTTTGCCCGAAAGAAGCCACCCAGCGTCCCTCGTGCTGCGCAAGAGCAACCCCTTTCAGCCAGTTGTATCCGTTTTTCTGCGGCTCGTAATCCTGAATCAGGTGAAATTGCGCGTCTTCGACCTGCGGCATTTCTTCGCTTCGGGGCATCTCACCGCCCGTCCAGAGTTTATAAACCTTGTCCATTTTCCCTTTCTCCATATTCCGGGGACAGTATACGGTTTTTCTGTTTTCTGCTCTTATTATACGACTTGACTCGGCTGTGTCAACAGAAAAACCGTATACTGTCCCCGGAATACTTGCAAAATGAATAAAAAGAGATTATCTTATGTGACGCAAGCGTTCCCGCCTGCATTACTTTCAGCGTGTTTTACTGAACATATACAATACCAGGAGGAGCCCGGATGACGGATACAACAGGCAAAAAAGGACGCCCGAGCTGGGACCGGTATTTTATGCAGATAGCCCGGGTGGTCGCCGGTCGTTCCACATGCCTGCGACGTCAAATCGGTGCCGTTCTCGTTCTTGAAAAAAGAATTCTCGCCAGCGGCTACAACGGCGCACCGTCGGGGCTCTCGCACTGCGAAAAAACGGGGTGCCTTCGGGAAGCGCAGGGCGTGCCAAGCGGGCAGCGACACGAGCTATGTCGCGGCCTGCACGCGGAAGAAAACGCTCTGCTCCAGGCCGCCCGCTACGGCACACGGTGTGAAGGAGGCATGCTCTACACCACGCACGTCCCCTGCGTAATGTGCGCCAAGATGATCATTAACTGCGGGATAAAACGAATCGTCGCCGTCGAGCAATACCCCGACACCCTGGCGCGTGAAATGCTGACCGAAGCTGGCATTGAGCTGGTGCTGATTCAAGACGAAACATAATACAGCGGGGAGAAAAGCCCTGCCGGTGCAGTTCCTGTGGGTTTTCACCCCCACCGGAAAGAGACCGTGGGTGCTTAATGTCGCAACATCGACAACAAATTGTCGATGTACTAAAAAATTATGTCGTTTGCCGTTTAGTCGTAGCCGTTGTCGTTGTCGTTGTCGTTGTCGTTTTATTAATTCTTTTTCAAGCGAAGTCTTGAAAAAGAATTAGGCCTTTATTCACCTTTCTGCGGCCACCATATCTGGGACTTTGGCACGTTGAGCCCGTGCAAAATTCCCTCCGCATAATATGAATGGCCGATATAATTTATATCGTGCGCATCGCTGCCGGTGGCAAACAGGGCGCCTTTTTCCTTCAGCCGATTGAGAAATTCTACGTACCCGTGCTTGAACTTGTCCGTATAACCGGAGTGCCAGAAGACGGCATGTGAGTTTACTTCAATGGCACACCGGTTTTCAGCCGATGCCTCGGCCATTTCGGTTATCATCTCATCAGGGACCGAAACAATGAGCTTCTCCCAGAACTCGGGGGCACGCTTTTCCACCGCACCTTTGTTAAACCAGAAAGGATGGACCAGTACATCAAGCAGCGGGTTAGTAAGCGTCTTCATAAAATGCCTGTGCTGTATCTCGGTTACCTCACTGATATCCTGCGAATCGGTATAATCCTGATGGATGCCGCCTATTACGACTTCAAAACCTATGTCTTCGTGTATTTCACGGCTGTAAAAAAAATCGCCGTCACACTCCATGTAGTCCAACTCTACACCAAAAAAAACCTCGATATCCGTTTCTACGGCATCTATGTCGGACTTGATATAATGAAAGGCTTCCAGTTTGTCTTTATTGTATCTGAGATGGTCGGTAATGGCTATTTTTCTCAGCCCCAGGGCCTCCGCCCGCCGGATTATGTTCGGGACGCTAAGGGTTTCGTTTCCGCATCTCTGGTAGAACGTATGTATGTGGCAATCCATCCCTTTCTGCATTACGCTATCTCCTCTTTTTAGAAGTAAAAATTTCCGTTGGTAAAGCGCACAACCGCCCCGCCAATTTTAAAAACCATCGGCACATCAATCACGCTTCGCATCGTCCCCGGCCTGCGGGACCCCGGGCCGCTCGCTCAGGATATCCTTAAGCGTAAACTGGCCCAGCGCATCCCTTCGTGATTGCAGGATGCGCAGCATGCCGGCATGCTGCGAGGCCGAGCGATAGCCGAAACCCGACTTATCGAGCACCGCCACCACGTCGCAGACCCTGATATCACGCGGATCCGCGCCAAGCATGTAGCCCTCGCGCGGTTCCGAGACCCGCACCAGAATCCCGGCTTTGACCAGGTGTGAGGCCACCCGTTCGCCGAACTCGCCGGGGATGTCAAGCCTGCTGCATATATATTCCATGCCGACTGGCCCCCGACGGGTCTCAAGCCCCTCGGCCACCTCCCTGACTATCCCTATTACGGTCGTGTCGTTGGCAAGGAAATATTCGTCCTTTTTACGCGCGGCCTCCACGTCTTTTTGGTCAAGAGTTTTTAAATGCTGCGTGGTGAAAGTAAGCTGAAGACCGAATAGCACGATAAGCCATGTTATATATATCCATATCACGCCAAGCGGGATCAGACCTATTGCGCCGTAAATGTCGCGGTACGGGAGGAAATTGGTTATATAAAGGCCAAAAATCCATTTGGTAATCATCCACCCCAGTGCGGCCACAGCCGCGCCCCAGAGCGCCGAACGCACCTCAACCGAGGTATTCGGAAGCACAAAATAAAGAAGAAAAAATGTGGCAACCGCCAGAAGATATGATACCGCAGTCCAGCCCAAGTCGGAAATAACTGTGGTCTCAAGCCCTCTGCCCGACATATATTGTGTCATTACATAGACGCCGACCCCTAAAATCACCGGCCCGAGTGTCATTACCGCCCAGTAATTGACCATCCTCTGCATAAAATTGCGCCTGAAGACAACGTGGTATATGTTGTTGAACGCCCGCTCTATTTTAAAAAGTAAAAGCAAAGCGGCCACTATAACGAATCCCATGCTGATAGCCGTTATTCCGCCCGTATCCACCCCGTCAACGACGTTGTAGATTATGCCGTCCAGGTGATCTGTAAGCATCTCGGGCTCTTCGGCATCGGTCGGCATGTATTCTATGGCGCTGAGGTGCAGCTGCTCGTATGCGAAACCTTTTATTCTCTCGCCGATATCCTCGTAGCCGGGCATGAACTGAAAAACCACAAGCACAACGACTGCAAGCGGCACCAGACCAAAAATCGTGCTGAAAGCAAGCGAGGCCGCAGCATCCGACGCTCTGTTCTTCTCCAGCAGCCCGACACAATACCTCCATGCCTTGCCTTGAAACACGAGAAACCTGCGAACCATCCCGATCCGGCCGAACAATATGTCGAATATTTTTTTTAACATTTCCATATTCTCAAAATGAGACGTGTTTTACTGAGGACTTACCTCCAGATAACGCCAATGCCCGGCAAAAACCCCTTAAAACCCCAAAACACCCCCATAAAACGCGTTTAAGGCCTATTTTCCAGAACCAAAACATACACAAAGCCTTGCTATTAAAGACGATAACGGAACTATATCTGGGTCAGACCCCTTTATGAGCATTCCGTCATAAAAGCCGCAAAATCGGAGTCCGGAAGCACCAAAAACAGCTTGTTCACCGGCATGAGATTATTCGTTCCCGTAGTATTCATGATAGCGTTTACCCTTTCAAGATGTTTTT
>PWZK01000278.1 GCA_003567495.1 Candidatus Brocadiaceae bacterium | reverse complement strand
TTCTGTTTTACTGGAGCCCACTCGAACGAACTTTTTCCCCTTAAAGCCTACTGGGCGATCGAAGGCCGCGGCTACTTCGAAAAGAACAACCTGACCATCCGGATGGTCAATAACATACGGCTCGAAACCCACGCTAGCCCGCATATTTCATAAACCAACGGCATGAAATAGTATAACAACATGCAAATCAATATGTTAAGCATCGTTTTCTGGACAGGTCGGGTTTGACAGTGTGTACCTGAGCTGTTAAAACGGCGGTTTACCCTGCGGGCGCATTCCCAGCCTGCCTGCAGCAGGCAGGCGGCGCATCTGCTTCAGAAGTCTTCACTTGCAGTATACGAATACAGCCTGTCTGCGTGCGGACACGCACAGGCAGGCTGCGCTCGATTTCTTCGCATCTGCACCGCTGGAAACGCGTGAAATATGCGGGCTAGGTGCTAATCCCACATTTAACCAAATCAACAAGTCTTGATTTCCTTTTCCTTTTTCCGCATATGGGTCAAAAGTGGTACCAACGACATCATGGGAGTCGTCATCAATGCCAAAACAAAGATAACCGTATGGGCGTGCTGCAAGACAGGCGGAATTTGCCAGAGCCGACAAGTACTCGCCGATCTGCTGTGGCTCATAATTGCTTCGCTTAAACTCGACCCACTCAATTTCGTTTGGTAGGCGGCGAAGTGAGTTTATCAGATCTGTCATGTTACTATGTTGTCCCATAAACATCCTCAAAGCACTTCGTCGATCTCTTCCATCAGCCGATTCGTTTCGGTCAATGCAACGATTATTTTCTGGTAATGTGTTATGTCGTCGTAGCTCAGGGTACGGCCGCGGCGACTTTGGAGCCATTTCTGCGCCGGCCGGTAACCGCCCACGTAAAATTCCCAAACCGTCTCCGGCACCCCGCCGAAATACTGCTCTTTATTGATGTGGACCCTGCCGCGTCCGGCATCCGTCGAATCATCACACTCGTATTTCGGACAGCCGCTCTCAACGGCATCGCTCCCGGCCACCGGATAGGTGGTGATGAATTCGTTCACCACCGGCGATTCCAGCAGATGGAGCCCGCGCAATTCCCGTCCGAAGCCGGCCAGTTTCTCAAAACTTCCCCTGTCCTCCGGATACGGCACGCGCGGGAAGTCGATTTTCAGAAACTCGCTGTATTTCTCGCGGTAGGACGGCGAATGGAGCACGGCGTAGATGTAATCGAAAATGTCCTCCGGCTCGGTCTCGCCAACAATGCCCTCGATCCGGTCAACGATTTCGGGCTTGAGGTTGGGACTGCGGGTGCCGTCTTCGTCGTAGAGGTAAAGGGGTAAAACTTGCATGGAATCACCGGCGGTATCTAAAAAATGTCTATCAGAGATGGTAGATGTTACAAAAAAGTAACCATTACTAACTTGCCTATTTTTTGATGTGACTAGCAAAGCAATATTTTTCTTTCCCATGATATGCTTAAATACAACATGTGCAGGGCGACTTGTTATCTTTGTGTTATAATAAATTATCTCATATTCAAAAGGTCGATATTGAATCGGCTCAAGATGTTTTTCATCAAAAATTTTCCCCTTCACCTTTTCCGTCAGCTTATAGCTGCTGGAATCTTGCACGCGATATTTTATTTTGAACTCTTCGTCATAATCATTGGACAATAAAATTTTCATTCGGCGTGCAAGCGTGTCTTTATCAAAATCTATAAATAGATTGTCCCTGTCCGTCTGCACACCGGAATTGGATACCGGAAAAAGTTCGCTAACCTTAAACCCTTCCTCATATTCCGCCTGCGCCCGAAAATCCTTCGGCACGAAGAAGTAATAAGGCTCCGCGTATTCAAGTTCCCGCCAGTCCACCTCACCGAAAGGCGTCTGTTCCAGCGCCTCGTATTTGCCCTGCCGCCCGCCGTAGAGGTCGGCGTGATATACGGTTCCCAATCCTGATTTTTCTTTGTTCTCCCGGACAAGTATCGAGATGCCCACGCCCTGCTGGATGTCGAAGACGTTTTCGTCCTTGCCGCCGTCGGGCGCCTTTTCTTTCCTTTTCACGTTGCCGTGCAGGTCCAGCACGTAAACGGCGTCGAACGTCTTCAGCAGGTGCTCTCTCATCCGCCGGTGCGTTATGCCGTCGAGGAACGAGTTGTTGGTGATCATCGCCACGATGCCGTAGCCGGTCTGCTCGATGAAATGCTCGGCCAGGCGGATGAATTTGATGTAATCGTCGTCGAGATTGAGCTTTTTCTCATTCAGGTCCTTTTTATAATCGCCGATCAGGTGGCGTATCCACTTTCCTTTGTTCTGTGAGCTCACGCTGTAGGGCGGATTGCCGGTAACGACCATAATCGGCTGCTCGTTCTTTATCCTTGCGGCCTCTTTCGATTCTTCGGAGATGCTGCGCGCCAGCCCGAAACCTTCAAAAAGATCGAGATGCGCCGCACTCGGCTCGAGCGAGTTGGTCAGGTATATGCCGAGGCGGCGGTTGAAGTACCGGAAGCCGGTGCGGCGAAACGCCAGGCTAAGCTTAAGGTGCGCGATGGTGTAAGGGGCCATCATCACCTCGAAACCGTGGATGCGCGGAAGCAGGTCGTTATGCACGTATTTCGGCCAGCGTCCCTGCTGTCCCTGCTTTAAAATGTGCTCGTAAATCTTGCCGATGGCCGCGCTCATAAACGTGCCGGTGCCCACGGCCGGGTCCAGCACCTGCACCCTGTGCACCCCGCTATCCAGCCTGGACGCATCCGCCAGTCCCTGTGGCAGCCCGAAGCGGGTGCGGAGTATCTCGTCGATCGCGCCCACGATAAAGCGCACGACCGGCAGCGGGGTATAGTAGGCTCCCATTTTCGTGCGCAGCTCGGGGTCGTATTCTCTCAGAAAATCCTCGTAGAAATGGATAACCGGATCGGGCCCCTTCTCGCCCGAACCGCCCGTCTTTCTGCCGTAATACTGCTCCATCAGCGCTTTGACGTCCGAGTTGCGGAAGACCTCGCAGAGTTCCTGCACGATGAAGTCCAGGCGCCGGTCGAAATTTGGGCCGGTGATGTGGTCGAAAAAATGGCGGAGGAAGGGGTTCGAGGCCGGCACCAGGTCGCGCGCTTCCTGGCGCGAGAAGGTGTCAGGTTTTTCGTCGTGGAACCGCGCAACGAAAAGCCCGTAAACCAGCGTCTGGGCGTACATGTCGGCAAATGTTTCGGGTGTGAGGTCGGCGATCAGCAGCTTTTGGATCGTTTTGTACACGGCGCTGATTTCTGCGTTCCGGTCGCTCTCTGTTTCGCTTTGCAGGAATTTGCAGACGTTATCGCGGATCCTGCGCGCCTTGCCGCCCATTATCCGGGCGAGCTTCTCGCCGCTGGTAACAGGTTCGGTATGGTCGGTGATGAATTCGGCGAGAGCATCGGCAAGTGCATCAAAACCGCCTTTTGCAGCCTCCAGCCGGTCCGCATTCAGAGTCGCTATTTTGATCGGTTCCCGGCTGCGTTCTCCGTTTTTGAAGAACCGGAATTCCGTGTAATTTGTAAGCAGGAGGTTGGAATAGCCGAAATAGCGCTCGATCTGTTCACTTTTCTCCATCTTATCCAGATCAACGCCGAGGTCTTTGGTTTCGGCGTAGCCGATGATGAGCTGCCGGCGCAGGAAAACGAAGTCGGGCGCGCCGAACTCCGAGCGTGTGGGATCGTTGACTGTTTCCAGGGAGTCGTCCAGACCGGAGATAAGCGTTTCCATGGCGGCCCGGTAAGCGTGTTCTCCCGCCTTCCCGGTCCGTTTCTTATCCCGCAAGGTCGTGAGGTATTGTTTTATAAGCGCTTTTTTACTTTTTTGCTCTTGCATGGCCATGTAATTTTTATTCCGGGGACAGTAGACCGTTATATACTACCGAAAACCGACAGCAGTTTTCAAGCGGTTAAGTATTCAGCCGAAGAATTTTTCCTTCAGCCCGGCCAGATGCGATTTATACCATCCCGGGGTCGTCAGCCGGCTTTTCAGATATTTCCTCGTTTCACTGCGGTAGACCGCTTTGAGGATGCTACCAAGATAGGTCTTGAAAATTAAGGCGGTGAGGAGAAAGAGTTTTCTGTAAGCTTTGCTTATCTCCGGATGCTTCAGTGCGAGGCCGCTAAGGCGGCAATGTCGTTCGGCTTTCCTGCCCCCCGCGCTGCAGAACTCATGCTCCCGACCCAGAACGCGTCCGGAGAAGATAAAATATCCCCTGGCTCTTTCCGTCTCCCTGATCTGAGGAAGCACCGTCTCCGGTTTGACCCTCTGCGCGAGCAGATACAGATCGTATATGTCCTTCAGGGAAGTCTTTTTGAACAGCCAGCCTCCATTCGTTATCTGGCTGTGAATAAAATTGTGCAGAATCATGTGCTCGTCGCATGGAACATAGCAGTTTATCCTTCCGTCAACCTGCCTCATCCGGCTGAACACCATATCGGTGCTGAAATATCTGGCGGACTTCAACCCCACCGGTGTCTGATGCACGTCCACGGAGGCAGGCCGGTCGCTGCGACAGAGCGGGTAAAAATGCTTCGATCGGGAGACTTCCCAATACACCTCAACGGGGTTTTCGTACCCCGAATCCATCAGCACACCGGCCGCCCTGAGATAGTTTTCCTTTTCAACCAGAAAATCTATATCGCCCATCACACGTTCGCCGTGATCGGCATAGAGTCCGTCGGCCAGGTGGGCGCCACCTTTGAGAAAAACAGGCCTGATACCCTGCCCGTGCAGCAGGACACTGATTTCATTCATTTGCTGCAGTATGGCGCGGTTGCGCCTCCGATTCAGCAGCAGAAGGCCTTCCAGATGACTTTGCAGTTCAGGGAACCGGGGCGAAAGCAATCCCAGCGCTTCCTTCTTGATCGATACGGCGCCGGGAAAGCGACAGAGCAGCCCGGCCTTACCTTCAAGCGGCAGAAAATCGTCCGCCAGAACGTCGAATCCGTGTGCCAGCATAATGGCTGCGAGGGTGCTCTTTCCGGTACCGCTGTCGCCGGCAAACACCAGAGCGCGTTTCCCGTCGGAGATGCCCGCCGCATGGAGCACGGCCATCCATTCGCGCTCTCTTTTCCCGTACGCCATTTCCAGCAGTTTCATGCAGAACCGGCCAGTGAAGACGTGTTCCTGTTCTTCCGGCCACATGCCCGCAGGGCGCCCGTCGACACGTAGCGCGTAACGGCCCCGGTGGTGATGTATTTCGAGGTAATGGTGCGGGCGATGCGCCGGGCCGGTTTCAAGATGGGCGAATCGCGGATGAATAGCGAATTCAGCCTGAGCAGAGGTGTAAATGACCTTTAAAACCCTGGAAGAGATGCTGTAATTTTTTTCAGAAAAAGGGGGGCTGTCGCTACGTTCGCTGATAAACGTGTCGACCGTCTCATGACCCGGCCCGGGTCGTTCGTCGGGTGGTTCCGGTATCAACTCCCGTGCGGCATCGCACAGGCGGGCGGGATCGCTCCGGGAGAAACCGAGTCTCTCAATGCAGCAGGCGATCACGTCCTTGCTTTCTTCGCCGGCGGAGATGGCACGGGCGGCTTCAATGACCCGGGGATCGGCAAGCACGTATTTGTTGGCTTCAGGAAACCAGGCTGCCGTTTTGCGACCTATTACCCGGTACACATGTTCTTCTGCTGCTTCCATATACATTATTCACCGAAGCCGTAATCAGGGAAGTCACCATTCCGGGGGGGGAGCGGGCTCGTCGGGCGACACATCCGCATGCGCTTTCGGCGTAAGCACCAGCATCAATGTCACCGACGTCAACGCCGCGTATTTTCCCGTCGTCTTCAGGGCGTCCCGGCGGCTGATGTCGCTTTCCGTGATCTCTTTACCCCTTGTTTCGTTTGTTGTCTGCTTCATTCTCCTTCCTCACTCCTTCTCTCCGGTCATAACGCGGCTGATTCCGACCAGCGGCTCAAGAGCGCGGCGCACCGCCGCCCGCGCCACGCTGCTGCGGCCGATCGTCTCCGCAATCTGCGGACTGAATATGTAATAGACCTCCACCGCCGCCGTGCCGGCGTCGCTGCGAAGCAGCACCCGGTCGCGAAGCCTTCGCAGCGCCTCCACCTCCTCCGCCATCGGGGTGCCATACGCTGCCGTGGCGATAAAACAGCGGGCGCTGCCGGAGCCGCCGCTGTCTTCCTTGCGCGCACTCTCCAGAGCAAAAAACACACCGCTGAAATCACTCAGGGACGGAACGCTGCCGGCGTTGATCGTTACCCTTACATAACCGTCGTAGCCGTCAAAACGCTCCGGATCGGCAAAAACCTCTCCTCGAGGCTCGCACTCCGCCCATTCCTCACCGTCAAACCAATGGAGCGCCTTTTCCGAGGGCTCCACGTAGCCAATCTCGAACTCAACCTCCGAGAGGCCCGAATCCTCTGCAATAATCAGGTGAAAAAAGACCTCATCCCCTCCGCCATTGAAGACCACGCCGGTGGGATTGCCTTCAGAACGCCCGGCGAAGACCTCCCCGCCGTCTGAGACGATGCCTACCCCGTGGCGCGCATCCTCGGCTAAGCCGCCGCCCCCGACATAGGCCCCGCCGCCCAGCGGCGCCGCATCGGCACCGCTCCACGGGTCGTAGTCCACTTTTTCCGAGACATCATCGCCGCTCCCACCGCCTTCGCCGCCGGGGCCGTCTTCAGATCCCCACCAGTTATAAGTGGCGTTCAGCCTCTCCTCCGACGCATCGCCCGCTGAACGCCAGTCCGCTCCCCGGTCGGTGCTGCCGGCTATGCTGTTGTTGATAGCCCGGGTATTGGCCGGAAATTCCTCCTGTATCACCGGCGTCAGTGACCCAAGTATCCCGGTATCGTTGCGGAGAATGACATTGCCGGCTATCAGGGTGTCCTTCGATGCGCCTTGAACCTCGATACCGATATGGCAGTCCTCGATGCTGTTGCCGCCTATAAGCGCGCCGGCGGCGCCTTCCACCATCACGCCGACGCTCGCAGGCCCGCCCTGAGCTCCGGCCCCGAACTCCTCGCCCGCGCCGTCTATTGTGTTGTCGAGCACCGATGTGCCCTCGCCCAGAATGACGATGCCGGCATCCGCAAAATTGCCGATCCAGAACCCTTCCACAGTCACGTCGTCGGCGGTGATGATGATCGCCGTCTCACCGGAACCCGCATCGATAAATGTGGCGTCACGCCCGCTTGCGGAACGGAGCGTCAGGCCGTCCTTATCGATCACGACGGGCTGCTCCGCCGAGTAAACACCCGCCTCCAGTTCGACAGTCCCGCCCGGCCCGGCCCCGTCGATCAAGTGCTGGATGAGGGTGATGAATGTCGCCTCCGCGGCATCCGCTCCGGCCGCCGGCTCGCTGAAGCTGACGCTGAAGAGGCCGGCTTCCCCGGACGTGGCCCAAAAGCGTGCGCGGCCCTCGGCATCGGTCACGGCCGTATCGCCGGCCTCGATGCCGCCGAGCCGGGCGACGTCGCCGGCATCGTCAACCGTGACGGTCGCACCCTCCACAGGGTCGTCAAGCGCATCGAGCACCGTCACG
>PWZK01000089.1 GCA_003567495.1 Candidatus Brocadiaceae bacterium | reverse complement strand
CCGTGTGGCCCGCCAGCCCGGCAAACATTTCCAGATCGCGCTCGCGGACCTGGTTGCGCATGAATCGGTGTACCGGCTCGCGGCCTTCTTCAATATCCTCGGGTATGCAGACCGGCGAAGAGAGGGGGCCGAGTTCATCCAGCACCTGGCCCGGCGTTTCGGTAAGTACCGCACCATCTCTGATCAGCTGATGGCAGCCGCGGCTCGAGGCCGACGCAACGCTGCCGGGTATGGCGAACACTGACTTGCCCTGTTCTCCGGCACAGCGCGCCGTTATAAGACTACCGCTTCGCCGTCCGGCCTGGATCACTATGACGCCCGCCGAAAGGCCGCTTATCAACCTGTTGCGTGGCGGAAAGTGTCTGGCAAGCGGCAACGCCTGCATCGGAAGCTCGCTTATCAACGCTCCGTTTTCCGCGATATCCAGGGCAAGTTCCGGTTCACTCAGTTTGTCAAGACGTGCAAGCCCGCATCCAAGAACCGCCAGCGTGCGTCCTCCGGCCTGCAGAGCGGCCCTGTGACACTCCGTATCTATGCCGCGTGCATGACCGCTCACAATCGTAAATCCCATGCCCGCCAGTTCCATTGAAAAACGCCTTGCCTGGCTGCGGCCGTAATGCGTGCAGTTTCGCGATCCCACGAGCCCCAGCGCCAGTCGATCACGATCCCGATACTCACCCCGCACACGCAGGAGCGGCGGGGCATCGAGGCCGGTCAACTTAAGCGGTTCGGGATAAAAATCGCCGCTGATGCCGATCAGTCGGGTTTTACACCGTTCCAGAAGGTCCAGTTCGGTTTCCAGTGCGTCCTCATCCGGCCCCGTCCTTATGCTGGCGGCAAGATTCTCGGAGATGCCGTCCACCGCCGACAGCGCATCTCGGGCCGCCTTAAAGACGGCACAGGCGCTGCCGAAAGCCTCAAGTAAACGATGCAAGGCAAGATCGCCGACGCCCCGGCAAAAAGACAGCCTCAGGATAGCAAGAGTTTCTTTATCCGGCTCAAAAGAATATTCTGTTTGCATTGCAGGCCAACCGATAAATTACACGGAATGACACGAAAAACTTGTTGAATTATTTTGGCAGCATAGAAAGGATAACAGATACCTGCCGGAAAAGCAAAAAGCAAATTTTGTTGAAGTTCGGCGCCGGTTACAATTACAATACAGTAGGGACGAGAAGTATTTTTTGCCATTTTTCACCACCTGCAAGTTAACTTTTATATAGCACGGCGGTTTTTCCATGAGCTGGCTGGATATTATCTTAATATTTGCCGTCGTAGCCGGCGCAGGCCTGGGATATAAAAGCGGACTGGTGTGGCAGGTAATCAGGCTTCTGAGCTGGATAGTTTCGTTCTGGGCGGCCGGGCGTTTTTATGTGGCTTTTGGCGGACGGGTAAACGCTTTTACGGGCATAAACCTCCCGCCCCTCGCCTCCTACCTGATCATTCTCATATCCATTCTGTTGGTCTTTTACCTCATCGCCTACATTTGCAGGTCGGTTGTCGATGCAATACACCTGAAACTGTTCGACAGAATTTCCGGCTTGTTTTTAGGAGCCCTGAAAGTCTGCATTATAGCCACAGTCGCTGTTGTTTTCATACACTTCCGCACCGAGCCAGATTCTTTTTTTAATAATGCAATATCCGGCTCCGCCCTTGCGTCGCGGATTACGGATGTGGCTGAAAGGCTGTAAATGGACGGGATCGCCTCGCAAAAGAGCCCCGGAGGAGCGACTCAAGAAAGTTGCTCGCCCTGCACCCACCAACCCTTTGAATCGCCCCTTCGGGACTCTTGTTATGGATAGTCGCCTTTTCCCGGGGTTCCAGCGCCCAACGACAGGGCGCTTCCACCCCGGGCTATTAATCAGTCGGCCCTTCGGGCCTGACGGCGCCTACTTTTTTGAGGCTAAAATACAGAATGTGATTTTCAAAAGCTGAAAAATGTGCTTGTAAGATTAAACATAACAGTTGGTTATATTAATTTTTGTCGTTGGTTTATGAAATATGCGTCTAAAACATCACGCCCGGGTTCAGCAGTCCTTGCGGGTCAAATATATTCTTAACCCGCTGCATGGCAGCCAGCTGTCCCTCATCGAACTGATGACGCAGCAGATCCCTCTTAATGCGGCCTATGCCGTGTTCGGCCGATACGCTGCCGCCCATCTTAACCACCTCCCCTGCAAAATGTCCGTAAAGTTTCCGGGCAAGATCCATGTCGCGCTCTGATTCCGGCAATATATTGACGTGAAGGTGATTATCGCCTATGTGGCCGAATATCAGGTACTGAAGTCCGCAGGCCTCCAGTTCGCGGCGGTAAAGCGACAGCACATCGCGCAGGTGAGAGTCCGGCACCGCCATATCGGTGCCCACCTTATGTATGGACGGATGTTTCCGCCTGCGGGCGGCTATTGTGCTGTTGACCATCTCCGGCACAGCATGACGAAATTCTTTCATGGCGCGCATCTGAGTATAAGAACATCCGGCCCACGTTTGACGGGGGCTGCCGCCGGCATCGAGAATCAGTTTTCTTAGTTCTTCGCAGCACCGCCTGAACTCTTCATCACCGTCAAATGCCGCTTCAATATATAACGTACAGGCAGCCGGCTCCGGGATGGGCGGCACGCCCCCGGACGCGCCGCTTTGCGCGCGGCGCCTGCGCAACAGCGCAATCGCATTGGGGCCGATATACTCGAGCGCAAGCAGTTTAATCTCCTCAAGGCGCCGCGCACCTTCGACGGCCTTAAGGGCGTCCGCCTCAGACGGCAGAAATGCGGTGAGAAATAGTCGCTCCAACGGCTCGAAAGTCAGACGAAGCCCCGCTTCCGCTATAATGCCCAGCGTACCCTCACTGCCTGCAAACAGATCCAGAGCGTCCATTCCGGCGTTATCCATATAATATCCGGCCGTGCTCTTCGCTGAAACGGGCCTGATATCCGGAACACGTATTTCGTCCACGCCCCCGGACGGATGCTTGAGCAGAAACTTGCCGTTTTCGGCCACGCAGTCCCCACGCTTTATATCAAGCAATTCTCCGGTGGCGGTAATTAATTTAACCGACTCCACCCACCTTCGGGTCGAACCGTAGAAATAGGATCGCGCACCGCTCGCATCGGTGGCAATCGTGCCGCCTATCTGGGCAGTTGTTTCGGTGGGATCAACGGGGTAAAACAGCCTGCATGGAGATTTTTCCAGCATTTTCATCCCCTCCCCGCCGCCCCGTCCGTCCTTCCAGGGAAGATCGTGCACGGGCGTGGTTCGCAGCGCCTCCTGCAGGTCGGCAAGCACAACTCCGGCTCCGACGTGTACATTAAACCGCCCGCCATCGCTTTCGCTGAAACCGAGGCCGCCGATCTTGTTCAGGTGTTCCACGGATATCACCGCCTCGGACTCTGCCGGCACCGCCCCGCCGACTATACCAGTCCTTGCGCCCGCAACGGAGATTCGCATATTCTTTTCCGAACATTCGAGCACCGCTCCGCAGAGCTCGCGCACGTTCCGAGGGAAGAAAACCGCCTTTACGCCGGATGCGGCGACAATTCGGCTTTCATCCGCAAGATAGGCGCCCAGCTCCCGAGAGACGCGTCGCTCACCGGTAACCGACGGACAGCGTGCCGGGTGCTGTATTTTCCGCGTTTCAATGACGTTTTTCACTTTTCCAACTCCGTTGATTTCTTCATACTCCGGGCAGAATCTCCCAAATAGCGCATGAATTGCGGCACTATTACTTTCAGGTCGCCTACGAAACCTAAGTCGGCCACCTCGAATATGGGAGCACCCGGATCTGTATTAATAGCCACCACGATATCGGCACTGCGCATGCCCACGAGATGCTGAACGGCGCCCGATATGCCGCAGGCGATATAGAGTCCGGGCTGGACAACCCGGCCGGTCTGCCCTATCTGCCGGGCATAAGGCATCCACCCGGAATCAACCGCAGCGCGGCTTGCACCCACCACGCCGCCCAGAACACCGGCAAGTTCCGAAAGCAACTCAAAACCTTCGGCGCCCCCGACCCCGCGGCCGCCGGCCACGATAACATCGGCCTCGGCCAGGCCAGCGGTGCCGGGCTCCGCTTCGATTGTTTCCAGCACGCTCACGAACGAACGCAGTGCACCGGACGTTGGAGAAAAATCGATCAGTTCCACATCACGCACCGGGCCCGGCGCCGGCCGCGGCATCACGTTTGGCCTGACGGTGGCCATCTGTGGCCTGTGCTCCGGGCATTCAATGGTGGCCATAACGTTGCCGCCGAAAGCCGGCCGGGTCTGCAGAAGAATCCGCCTGGCCGGATCAACCGCAAGTGCGGTGCAATCAGCCGTGAGCCCCGTGTGAAGCAGAGCGGCGGTGCGCGGGAAGAAAGCCCGTCCGTCTGCAGTAGCCCCGCATAGCAAGATCTCCGGTTTCTTCTTCATCACCAGCTCAGAGAGGACGGACGCATAAATATCACTCCTGAAATCCGCCAGACGCTCGCTTTCAACGCGATAGATGCTATCGAAGCTATACCTGCACAGTTCTTCTGTTACATCGTCAAGAGCATCGCCCATAACCACAGCGGAAAGCGTCGTTGAAAGCTCATCGGCAAGACACCGCGCCCTTGCGGCCAGCTCGCAGGACACCGGCTCAATCGCTGCGGCGCCCCGCCCGGGATCGCGTTCAACCACAACCCAGACGCCGCGCCACCGGCCGGAATCGACCCGCGATACGCTTTTTTTGACTTCCGCGATACCCAGCGCATCCTCCGGGCATTTTTTCACGCAGGCGCCGCAGAGCACGCACAACTCGGTAACTTGAAGCGCCCCGCCCTCCACCTTCAAAGCGGCAAATGGACATACACCGAGGCACTTTTCACACAGATTGCACCTTTCGGAATCTATGTTCAGTTCTGTCATGGTGAAAATTTTCTTACCCGCCTGAAATCAATGTTTTGCATATCGAACCGATATGTTGCGCCTTATTCTGGACTGTGCGTCTTCTGCCGGATATTACCGCAAACCGCCTGATTCTGCAAGCAACTGCACGGAAAAGAAAGAGGGGAGAGAAAAATTTTTTTGTTTGACAATCGCCCCGATTTGCCATACAATGAGGGAAGAGTTATCCCGTTTTTTGTACTCGCTGCAACTTCAACACGTTTCAGGAGGAAACATGGGTCAAAAGCCATTCGTCGGGGTTTGGTTGGATCATCGACAGGCATTTTTGTTCTGGCTGGATGACAGTGCGGATTTGAGCGTAACGACGCTCGAATCCGAATACCAGGAAGAGGGAGAGCCCACCGACAGCCGCGGGAAACCGGATGCTACAAGCTCCAGCGGGGGTGTGGCCCACGCATCTGTAGAGCACCGGCGCAAAGAGCAACTGAAACATTATTATAAAAAACTCCATAAATCTCTGCGTCCGGCCGAACGCATCTTTATTTTCGGGCCGGGCCAGGCAAAAAAAGAACTCGTTTCGGTGCTTGAAAAAGACAAGGGGCACAGAGCCGAGATCATCGGGGTTGAAAATGCGGACAAAAAAATTACGCGTCCGCAAATGGCAGCATGGGTGCGCCGAGAGTTTGAAATGCCCGTGCAAACGCCGTAGGTGCTTAATATATTAACATTTCTCCACCGGCCCTGCGCCGGTGGGAAGACGATTAACCACTACGCGCGAATGCTCGGAAAACCAGCTCTCCATCGGCCCTGTGCCGATGGAAGCAGCGGGCTAACCGCTGGGGAGAGAGCGAAAAACGCTTTTGATTGGTCGCTTCAAATCAGTCCGTGCCCCCCACCGGCACAGGGCCGGCGGAGGGCGGTTTTGGAGCGCAACATTCGTAGTGGTTAATCATAAGCTCAACCGACGCAGGGTCGGTTGGGGCCGAAGGGTTTCCCGGGGTAGGCCCGGCATACGACCGCCGCCCCAACCCAGGGCTGTAAATAAGTATCCCCTTCGTGGAAAAAAGCAGTAGATTCTGTTGTTTCGAATTTTGGTATTGTAATTTTAGAGGTCAATCCACCATGCCTTTTTTCGGCCGCAGCTGGACGATTTTCAAGATATTCGGGTTCCCGATAAAAATAAATCCGACCTGGTTTCTTTTATTTTTTCTGATCGTGTTTTCTCTGTCAAGCCGCAACGGCCTGTTTTATCTCTGGCTTGAAGGAGAAGAGGTCCGCCCCGCCACAATGTGGCTGATGGGGATTGTCGGCGCACTGGGGCTGTTTATCTGCCTCTTAATTCATGAGCTTTCTCATTCTATGGTTGCGCGTCACACCGGCATGCCTGTGAGCGGGATAACTCTTTTTATCTTCGGCGGAGTGAGCGAAATGGAAGAAGAACCGCCAACGGCCGGCAGCGAGTTCTTCATGGCCGTTGTGGGGCCTCTGTCCAGCCTTGCTCTGGCTGCGGTCTTTGTGGGCGCCTGGGCTTTTTTCAGCTTTGTCGTTGACGGCGCCCCTGCACTGGTTGCTCTCGTTCGCTATCTTGCCATCGTCAACTTTCTGCTTGCCGCATTTAACAGCCTGCCCGCCTTCCCGCTCGACGGGGGGCGCGTGCTGCGCAGTTTTCTTTGGGGCGCAACCGGCAATCTGCGTTCGGCAACGCGCATGGCATCGACGGTAGGCTCCGGGTTCGGCATGCTGATGATTATAGGCGGTGTGCTGAGTCTTTTCTACGGAGGCGGGATAAGCGGGATATGGCTGATGTTTTTGGGCTTTTTCCTCAGACAGGCCGCAATATCGAGCATGCGGCAGGTTACGATGCGCGAGACGCTCGGCGGAGAACGCGTGGAGCGTTTCATGACGGCTCAGCCGGTGTGCGTTGAAGAGCATCTGCCTGTTGACCGATTCGTCAACGAATACGTGCTGCCGTATCATTTCACTATATTTCCGGTGGTGGATGAAGACGGACGGCTAAAAGGTGTAATTCGCTCGCTGAGCCCCGGCAAAATTGATCGGCGGCTATGGCCGGACACCCCTGTGAAAGAGATAATGCAAACAGAGACCACAGAGCTCGAAATATCACCGGCCACACCCGCCACGGAAGCACTCCCTAAACTCAGCCGTGAGTCCGGACACAGGCTGATCGCCATGGAAAACGGCCGGCCGGTTGGTATAATCAGCCTCAGAGATCTTTTGGAGTTTATCGAGCTGAAATCTGATCTGGAATGACATAATGTGGAATTAGAACTCCTGGCTTTCATTGTTTTACATATCGAACCGTTATATGGCGCCTTCGGCGCGGTAAACAGAGAAGCCCTCACCACAATCACAGGCCCGACAGGCCCGACAGGGCCGACTCATTCACCTGCCTGCAGCAGGCAGGTAGCCCCGGGTGACCGAAGGGAACCCGGGGAAACCTGAACACCACCCCGTAATGAGTCCCGAAGGGGCGAATCAAGAAAGGTGCTCGCTCAGCACCCACCAACCCTTTGAATCGCCCCTTCGGGACTCTTGTTATGGATAGTCGCCTTTTCCCGGGGTTCCAGCGCCCAACAACAGGGCGCCTCCACCCCGGGCTAGGAATCAGACGGCCCTTCGGG
>PWZK01000384.1 GCA_003567495.1 Candidatus Brocadiaceae bacterium | reverse complement strand
GGTAGGCACTACGACCGGCAGTCCTTTTTCCGCAAAAAAGCACGTCATCTCCCCGTAATGTTTATCTATTTTAAAAGGACTTATTATCAGCGTTATGAAAGATACGAACGGGCGCTTTCTGAGCGCTTCTTCGCCCCCGGCCAGGGTTTCAGCCATTTTTACGACTTTACGGCAGCCGTCGATCGAATAGATGCCTCCCATGACATGTTTTGTGGTGTTGTCAAGGGAGTGAAAAAACCGATTGACATCGATTTCGTCTTTTGCCTTTATCTCATTTGGGAACACGTTAATGGTAAAAACATGGATGTTATCGAGCTCTTCCACCATCCGGGCGTTCAGAACCACGTCTTCGAGCCCGGAGGGGCGTCGCTTGCCGCTGTCGGGGTCCAGAACGTATATGGCCGTTCCGCCGGTTCCGTAATGCACGCGGCTTTTCTCCAGAACGGCATCGTAGTTCCCGTCGCGTCCATACAACGTTATGGAGGATGGGTTGGAGTCTATAGCGTCTTCAACCATGCTGCGCGGCAGTTTTACCAGGTTGTTGGCCGCATCTACTTCCGCTCCCGCCTTCTCCAGAGCCTTCAAAGCGGAGACGGAATATACGGCCATCCCGGATTTTTCAAGTATTTCGAAAGAAGCTTCCGCAATTTGTCTGACGTCCGAGTCGCTTAATGGCCTGTAGATTCCGCCGGGCAGGCCCGGCTCGCTGTGGGTAATTGTCATTGTTCTACCTCAAATTAAAGTGGTTAGTAAGTAAACAGGTCTTTTTCAATTGACAAAAAAACGGCGCAATAAAAATAATAACAAGCAACCAATAATGTTAACTACTTTTTAGTGCGCCGTTTATTATATTAGCTTAAAATTTTATCAAGCATTAATAAAATGTATTATGGCCCTCATAGTGCAATGCGTTATAATTTTAAAAAGCACATTCAGAAATGCCGGTTAGTAAACCGCATCAGGATCAAAAACTTTGTCAGCTTCAATTATCAGCCCGCCGTCGTCGGTATCATAGCGACGGTAATAACACGAAAAATAGCCTTTATGGCAAGCAGCGACTTTCTGCCGGACGCGTATAAGCAGCGAATTTCCCGCGCAATCGATTCGGACATCTTCAATTTTCTGGGTATGTCCGCTGGTTTCGCCTTTTTTCATCAGTTTTCCCTTTGACCTTCTAAACAGGTGGACGATGCCTGTCTCCAGGCTTTTGCGCAGGGCGGCCTCATTCAGGTAGCAGAGTGTAAGCACATCGCCTGAAACGCTATCGACGATGACAGCCGGAACGAGCCCGTCCTTGAAATTGATTTTTTCGATAAGGTCATCCACTGTAAAAGCTCCACTTCCGGTCAAAGAGTTTTATATTTGTTTTACTATTTGTTCTGTTCGGGACAGTAAAAAAGTTTTTTTGCAAGTTCCGCTACGCGGCCGCCCAATCGGCGGCACTGTCCCTTTTTTTCAGTTAAATTCTTTTCCCCCATGAAGCTGGGGATAATAACTACATCTTTTGTGAACAGGTTTTTCTGCAAATTCTATTTTTAATACGGCAATACCGGCAACCTTGTCCGGAGATTTATGAGGCAGGTTTTTCAGAATAATCTTCTGCTTTTCCTGCTTAAATTCCAGGTCGGAACCATCACTTAACAACCGAACCGCTTTGACCGGTGTCATAAACCCACCAAGTGTCAACTCGCCGTTTCGCGGCCATATCCAATTCCATAGATATACAATCTTATCACCATCCCATGACGTACTGCAGGTACCATTGGCTTTGTTAATGGGTGTTTTAGCTTTCTTGCCATATACGGCTTCTCCATTCTTTTTGAGCCATCTCCCCACATAGGACAACGGTTCTACGGCTTCCTCCGGTACCGATCCATCCGGTTTCGGTCCTATGTTAAGCAAAAGATTTCCCCCGCCGCCGGTTGTTTTATTCAGCATTTTTATTATACGCTGGGCATTATAACTGTATGGAGCGGCCTGTTCGGAATCCACATAACCCCAGCTTATGTCATTAAAAGTCATGCATGCCTCCCAATCGCCTTCCATCGCCTCTATCTTCCCTTCGGGCGTCCCGAAATCTTCAGGCAAACGGCTCCGGTTGTTGATAATAATGTGGGGCTGGATATCCCTTAGCTCTTGGTTCATTTCTAAAGAATTCCAGCCTTCAAACGATTCCATGGGACGTGAGACGTCGTACCACAGGATATCTATTCTACCATACCGGGTAAGAAGTTCCCTGTTGAGCTCCATTATGTAATCTGTAAATCTCTTCCTGGCCGAACTGTCAAAAGCACAGCGCCAGCCGTCAGGATGGTGCCAGTCCATAAGAGAGGAATAGAACCCTATTTTAAGTTCAAACTCTCTGCATGCTTCAACATATTCTTTTACAATGTCCCGGCCGGCTCCGGTGCGGACGGAATTGAAGATGTTTGCTGATGAGTCCCAGAGGCTGAATCCGTCGTGGTGTCGGGTGGTGAGAACCATGTATTTCATGCCGGCCTCTTTCGCAAGTTTCGCCCATTCGCGTGGAGCGTTTGGCTTTGGATTGAAAGTTTCGGCAAGTTTTTCATATTCCTTTATCGGGTAATTTTCCAGGGCCATTGCCCACTCGTTTCTTCCCAACTGTGAGTATAGGCCATAATGAACAAACATACCGAAGCGCGCCTCACGCCACCATTTCATTCTCTCGTCTCTTGAATCTGCAAGCGCCTTTTCATAATCCGTTTTGCTGACTAAGTTATCCATAGCCCTGTTGCTCTCCCGATCATGATTGTAAAAGTGTTAAAAAAGCTGCATTGTTTAAGCGTAAGTTCCCAGTGAACCCCATATGTTTGCGCATATATTTATAGGGGTGAAACATCTTTTCGCCCTTTTCAGAACGTTTTCCCATCCATAGTTGAAGGTCGAACGTTTTTTCCAACGGAACGGAATGAATTATATTCTACCTTCATGTTGTTGTCAAATGGAGGAAAAAAAAGGAATAGGGATGTCCCAGGTAGATGGTGACCCCCTGGCGGCAGTCACCTCGTTTCCGATATGCGCTCTGGGGTGTGTGAGTCCCAAGCGAAGGGAAGAGCTGAAGAATAAAAAAAGGGTATTTGCGCACGGTGGGGCGGAGGAGAGAGCCTTCAGGCAATCTGCTTCTTGAGACGCGCAAAAAACGCTACAGCGCAAATTCCTCGGGGTTTTATTTGCACAGCCCCCCTCGATTTAGTTATATTAAGGTAAGGGGAAGGTATTGTAGTCGATTAATGTGCTGACACTAACAACAATTGTTAGTGTGCGAAAAAGAATTAATATCCAATATCCAGCACCCGATATCCAATGACGAAGGAACGACGATATGATCTGGAAGATCGATTGGTCGCTTCAATCAGTCCGTGGCTCCCACCGGCGCAGGGCCGGCGGAGGGCGGTTATTGGGTGCGACACACGTAGTGGCCGGTCACGGGCTCAACCGACGCAGGGTCGGTTGGGGCCGAAAACGCAGTAGTTGGTGGTAGGTTTTTTTGAGTTTGTAGTTTTCTCGGCGTTTGTAAATACCGCACCGACAGACGCCACATAACGGTTCAATGTGTAATACAATGAAAGCCAGGGGTTCTAATCCCTAATTTCAATCCCTCATTCCAGATTCCGGCTTGTCCGGGTTGGGAGGTGAATAGATGTCAGGTTCTGCGTTGGATTCCAGTGTTTTGGTGCTGAATTCGTCTCTGGTTGCGGTAGATCTCGCCAGTGTGCGCAGGGCGTTCTGTTTGCTTTTCAAGGCCGTTGCCGAGGTTGTGGATGTGTCGGAAGGTTCATATAAATTCCATGGGTTTGCGAGCTGGCGCGATATCAGCGAGTTCAAGCTGCGCAACGGTCTGGAAAAAGACGAAAGCGAATGGGTATGTACCGTAAGCAGTGAGATCGAGGTGCCCAGGATCATACGTCTGCTGACCTATGACCGTTATCCTGTTAACGGCGTCTCGCTAAACAGGCGCAATCTTTTTGCCAGGGATGAGAACAGGTGCCAGTATTGTGGCCTTCGGTTCCACAGTTCCGAGCTGAGCATCGACCACGTAGTGCCATTGTCTCAGGGTGGGAGAACCACGTGGGGCAATGTCGTGTGTTCCTGCACCGAGTGCAATAAAAAAAAGGGAGGGCGCCGCCCTTCTGGTGCGGGGATGAAGCTTGTTCGAAGGCCGGGCCGGCCCGTGCGAAATCCCCAGATAAAGCTAAAACTCCGGCGCAAGAAGTACTATTCCTGGAAGCATTTTCTGGATGACGCATACTGGTCTGTCGCTCTTGAATAATTATGAAAAACACGTCCCCCAATCTTCTCGCGCATGCGGCAACGGTCGCAATATCATTGTTGTTTTTGATTTTTTCGGGATGCGCAACACGCGGCAGTGGTATCTGGCCTGCTTATTATCGGGAGTCTATCGTTGATGAAACCGGCAAAGAGGCCAGGCATCGTGAGATTTTGTATCCTTTTTTAGAAATGCAGAGCTCGCCATCCCGCCGGTATGTTGCATTGAGGCCGCTGGCCAATGTGGAGTCGAAACCGGACGAGGGTCTCTGGAAGATGCAGTTTTTGTGGCCTCTGGGGCTTGTTTCGTTCAGGGACGACAGGAGCCGGCTCTACAGGTTCTGGCCGTTCTTTCAGCACAGCTATACGGCGGATGTCGTTTCCGGTGAGGGCGCCACGCACGGCATGATTTTCCCGTTTGTTTTCTGGGGCCACAAACCGGAGAGGGGCAATTATGCGGCGCTGTTGCCGATAGGGGGACGGACCTACGGTTTGCTTGGCGATGAGTTTTCATGGGTGTTATTCCCGTTTTATTCTTACTACGAGCGCAGTGATTACAGGCGCCACGACTTGCTGTGGCCGTTTTTCAGCAGTGGAGGGACTCCGGACGGTCAAAAGAGAACTGTCAGGTTCTGGCCGGTATATGTGCTGAAAGAAGATGAAGATTCGTTCATCCATAATTATCTTATCTGGCCTTTTTTGCGCTGGGGGAATGAGCGGTGGGAGACTGTGGCGGGAGAGCCCATGAGACGCGACTATTTCGCTTTTCATCCGTTTTATGCCCGCCTGGAGATGAGGGACGGGGATGGTGAGGTTATCACCAGGCAGCGTAGCCTGCTGTTTTATAACCGGTTTTATGACATCCGCTGGGATGAGGGCCAGACCCGTTGGTCGGCCTTTTTTTCACTTATTCGACGTCAGGCCACTGACGATACGAATGAGTGGCGTTTTTTTCCTTTTTTTTGGAAAAGGGTTAATTCGCCGCCCGCCCCCGGGGAAAAGGACCGCAGCGTTGTGCACCATCGCCTGTTCTGGCCTCTGATCTGGCATACCCGCGACGCTTCTCTGCCTGGAAAAAAACGCAGTTATGCCGTGTTTGCACCATTCTTGTGGCATTACAGGACACATCACGCGAAGGAGGACGTGACTGAGAAAAGCACGACTTTCTGGCCTGCCGTAACGTTTGAGCACGGGCCTGAAGGGAAGTTTGCATTTTACCTGCTAAGTCACGGGTGGCGGGACAGTGAAGGGGGATATAAAAGAAATTACCGTCCTTTTTTTGAAATTTTCAGATTTCGGGCCTTGCCGGACGGAAGCAGGGAAACACGCCTGCTGTGGCGTCTTTATCACCACAAAAGAGGGCCGGAGGGGCGCGAGCTGAGCGTCCCCGTTCTTTTCTCTTATGATACTTCAGTTTGTGAGGAAGGGGAGCCGGAACGTAGAACTTTGTCTTTTTTCTTTGGTTTGATAGAATATGAGGTTTCCGAGGATGGTCGGCGCGTGCGTTTTTTCGGCCGGCAAGAACAAGAGAACCGCAGATAACCACAGATGCACACCAGGCATAATCTTTTCTTCACTGTCGGCCATGCCCCGCTCAATCGCCTCCCGCACGTAAATCTTGTGGATCAGATCGTCCCATGTCCTGGCAAACATACGACACGGAGTTGCTTATTAGCGTAGTTTTTATTACAATATACGCTTACTTCGGTCCGATTCTGGAAGAGCCAGCAATGAAGTTTGGGCAAGCGAAGAATGAAGGAAAAAACACCAAACATAGTACTAATTATGTGCGATGACCTTGGCTATGGTGATGTGGGCTTCAACGGTAATCCTGTCATCCAAACGCCTTGTCTGGATGCCATGCGCTCAGAAGGGAGCCGCTTCACTCGCTTTTTCGCGGGGGGGCCGGTCTGCTCCCCCACTCGAGGAACCTGTCTGACGGGCCGCCATTATTCCCGCTACGGAGTAACCCATGCCAACCAGGGGCGCTTGCCGGTGCAAGAAGTGTCGCTGGCACGGGTATGCAAAGAGTTCGGCTACCGCACCGGCCACTTCGGGAAGTGGCATCTTGGCACTATGACAAGCGATGTGCGCGAAAGTAATAGGGGTGGCCCTGATCATCCGGAGGAGTTCTCCCCGCCATGGCTGCACGGCTTTGATGTCTGTTTCTCTACAGAGGCCAAGGTGCCGACATGGGACCCTATGGTAACTCCTGACGAGATGGGAAAAGGTGGCTATCGGTGGGGCAAACCGGGCACACAATTCGGCACCTACTACTGGAACCAGAAAGGCCTTATAGTGGACGATAATTTGGATGGAGACGAGGACATGTTATTCGACATCGATGTGGATATTGCAGAAGCAACTGATATCATAACCGATCAGCTGGACCGTGCCCGTGAGATGAGGGCCCAGTGTACAGAGTTCATAGCATCCTGTCGGAAAAGCCACGATGGAGAGGATTATCCCGGCGACTACAGCCCGATTAACGAATTCCAAGAAATCACAGGAACTTGGAGATAATGTGGCCAATGGGTTCGGACGGCGGCCCGGAGCTTAAGTCGCAGAGTCTGGGCCATTTGGATTTTCCCGGAAGCGGTATTATGATTCCTTCTGGAATTAATAGATAATTAGACTGATTCATCACTATTTCGGGGTCAATCTCGATATAGTATGGAACGTGATAAACGAGGAATTGCCCGCGCTGGAGCCAAGAATCGACGGGATGCTGCGGCAAAAAAAAGGTAACGATTAAATCCCGAGTGTTAGTGAACGCCACACATGACGCCACACATACTTTTGTCGTAATGTGTTAATAGCCGTAAGGAAGTCAGTTACGATACGTGCATTTTAGGTTATTAACCCGGCGGGTCAGGGGAATCGAAAATGGGAGGAATTCATAAAAGGCTTTGTTTCGTATGCGGCAGCGCTTATGAAGTAGCTGATTTGCTTTTAAAAAGTTTTCTGAGCACAGGTTATGTGCTGCGCCGCCCTCATCTGTTTTACAAGCAGGTCTATAACGTCGGAAACAGGAGTCTGGTAATCGTATCGGTGATGGGTGCGTTTATCGGTATGATACTGGCTTTACATGTGGGGTTTATTACGCGTCAGCTCAACCTGCAGTATCAGATCGGGGCGACCGGGGTTGCGATAATAAAAGAGTTTGGCCCCGTTATTACGGCTTTTATATTGTCCGGCCGTATAGGCAGTGCCTATGCCGCCGAGATCGGGACCATGAAGGTATATGAGGAGGTCGATGCGCTGACGGTGATGGGCGTAAGACCTGTGGCTTACCTGGCTGCCCCCAGGTTGCTGGCCTGCATGTTTATGCTGCCCGTGCTTGTTATATATGCGGATTTTATGGGGCTTCTTGGCGGCGCGCTGGTGGCCAGGAGTT
>PWZK01000098.1 GCA_003567495.1 Candidatus Brocadiaceae bacterium | reverse complement strand
GCACGGCAAACGCACATGCAACCATGAACTGGGCCAGAATCACCCCCGGAACGGCATATGTGAAACGAACGTAACCCTGGACGAACCGCCCCGGAGCGGTCTGAAAAAGCATCAAAAGCGCCAACCCTATTACCAGCGGCGGAAGCACTATGGGAATATCAAGGATCGCATCCAGCAGCCGCTTGCCGGGGAAATTAACGCGCGACATCAGATACGCAGTCGGAACCGCAACCCATACCGACAGTATTGTGGTGATCGAACACGAAATAAGCGACAGAAGCACCGCATAGCGATACTTCGGGGTTGTAAACACCTCGCCGATAACCGGCAGCTCTACGTAAAACACCGTGGCCAAGAGCATCCCGACTATCAGAACCACGTACACGCCTGCGATCAACCCCAGAGCCAGAATGAACGAAATATCGGCCCTGTAAACCGGCAGTATACGTCCATCGCGGCCGCCCGTTCCGCCAGCCTTCGCCCCCTGCGGGTTTTCTCTGTCTTTTGTTTCGGCCGCTGATTGTTGTTTATTCGCCATCAATCCTTCCTCTCTATTTGGTCTGCGGCGGCCTTGCACCTTCGGGCGCCACCAGCTCAAAATCATCCGGTGACCGGCCTATCTCCCAGCCAAAGCCCAACTGTTCAAAAATCTCCTGTGAGCGGCCGATATGCCGATAAAGACGGAGCATCAGATGCTTGTGGCTGGAGGTGCTCGCTATGCCGAACGGCTGCACCGCCCGGGCATATTCGCTGTCGATCCCCACAACGTGCAGCCTGTCACGTTCCGGCAGCGTATCGTTATAATAGGCCAGCGAAGCATCTGCAGCACCGCTCGCCACCGGCGGCACCATCATGCCCGAGGACGGCTGCTGCTCCACCACATTCTCCATTATGTCATCATACAGCCCCTTCGCCTTGAACAGACGTTCGGTAAGGCCCCCGATTGTGCAGTGCGTCGGATGCCCTACCACTATGCGCAGTCCGGGCTGTTTAAGATCCTCAAGCCCCTGGATATCGTGCGGATTTCCTTTCTGAGTGACTATTACTATACGGGTGGAGGAGACCGTTGCTTCCTCTTCAAACCAATCACCGACGGGGTCGAGGTAATAGACGTCGCAGGCAAAATAGGCGTCGGGGAATCCAAAATCAGGATTCTGTTCGTAAATGGTGGACATCTGTGCGTTGAGAGAGCCGCATCCCTGGTAAACGGTGTTTATTCTAACACCTTCTCTTTTCTGGAATTCCTCCAGAATGGGCTCCATTGCGCGCCGATTCACTGCGCCGCTGAAAAACGTCACCTCGGGCTCATCCACCCACCGGTCGCCCTCTATCACATCGAAATGATGTTCCTTGAAATGTTCCTGCCCCTTCCCGGGGGCGGAGAGGAAACGGGCGAAATGCAGTGCGGCGGCCGGCTGATGCGAGGAATCGAGCACGCCGATTTTCACCAGTACCGACTCCGCATCCAGCGCATCATCGCGCACGTAATCCAGCCCGAACTGACGCGCGATAACGTCGAAGACAATGGCTGCATCGGCAGCACCTATCTTTACATCGTTGCCCAGGTCGTTGACAGTCGGCTTGGTAACGGCCACCTTACCCTCAAACTCCTCCCATTTACCGATCTGCTCAAGCGCAGCGCGCGTGGCATCGCCCACCGCAGTTGCGTCCGGCACCCCGATAGCGATGCGATAATCCCCGTCGAGCAGGTCCTGAAGAGAATTTATTTCCCCCGCGACACGTCCCGACATGGCGATTACCGGAGTCATCCGGGCCAGTTCCAGCGATTCCTGCACCAATCCCTCCTCCCGGGCCTTATGGATGAACGAGGCATCGCCGGCCAGATAAAGGTCACCTTCCCGGACCACCTGCAGGCGACTCAGAAGTGTTCCCGAACCGGCATATTCGACATCGATACGAATCGGCCGCCCGTGCCGGCGGCGGTAATACCGTTCGTAATCGGCGATCGTCTCCTCCACCGGCCCCTTGATGCCGGCGGCGCAGTAGAGGGTCAGGGTTTCGGCGGTCTTATCGGTTTCCGCCGACCGGCGAAGCCCGGTCAGAGCGGCCACCAGCAAGGCAAGCGCTACTGCGGAAAATACGATTATCGATTTTGAATTCATGACGCCGACCTCCAAAATTTGAGTCAACGTAAATTTTCCAACCGAGACAAACCATGATATACTACTACTATTATTTTAATAGGATTTCTATTTGAGTTCAAATGAGAGGAATTTGCGCCAGGAACAAGCAGGGATCGGGGAGGATCTCCGGACAATTTGCGCCCCGGTACGCGCAAAAACGTTACAGCGCAAATTCCTCTCCGGGCGCAAATGCCTTGACTCACTCCCGAACAAACTTTATAATGGCTACTGTACAAATAGGCTTTGCGCAGCTGTTTGTGTTTCTGCCCATACCGCCACGTGCAATTTATAACCCATTGTTCTATATAGGCATAACAAAACCGACATGAAAGCTATAATGCTGCTATCCGGCGGGCTTGACAGCCGCCTTGCAATGAAAATGATGCTTGATCAGGGGGTCGAACTCCATGCCCTGAACCACCTGACGTGCTTCTGCACCTGCACCAGCAAGTCAAGCTGCAAGCACGAAGCAATAAAAGCCGCCGAGGAATTTGATGTCCCCATAACCGTCCGCAATGTCACGGAAGAATTTTTGGGAATTATCGAGGATCCGCCGCACGGCCACGGCAGCGGCGTGAACCCGTGTATTGATTGTCGCATCCTGCTGTTTAAAAACGCCGCCCGGCTCATGCGGGAAAAAGAGGCCTCTTTCATTGTGACGGGAGAGGTGCTCGGCGAACGCCCGATGTCGCAGCGGCTCGATGCAATGGAGCTGATCGAGCGCCGGGCCGAAGTTGAAGGGTTTGTAGTGCGCCCGCTCTCGGCGGGAATGCTCAGTCCCAGCATACCTGAACGGAAGGGTTGGGTGGCGAGAGAGGCTTTTGAGTCCATACAGGGACGCCAGCGCCGGCCGCAGTTTGAACTTGCCGAAAAACTCGGCATCGGGGACTACCCATGTCCTGCGGGAGGCTGTCGCCTGACCGATCCAAATTTCGCTCGCAGGATGCGCGACCTGATGGCAAACGGCGGCCTTAACCTGGCCGACGTGCGTCTTCTGAGCCACGGACGTCACTTTCGACTCTCTCCCCGTGCAAAAGCCGTCGTGGGCCGTGAAAAACAGGAAAACATCGTCCTGTCCTCCCTGGCGGCAGAGGGCGATCTGCTGCTGGAAGCGGTGGAGGCGCCCGGGCCGCTTACTCTGATAAGGGGTGATGTTGAAAACGGGCAGGTCCGGACGGCTGCGGCCATTACGGCGCGATACGGCCAGGCACGGCACATGGATGAGGTAACAGTTAAAGTGAAAGTAAAAGGTTCCGAGGGGCAAAACAAGGTCAAAACACCTCCCGCCGGCGAACAGATGCTGGAAGAGCTGCGCATTTGACATCAGAAGTTTCTTTCAACTCTCTACTTTTAACTTTTATCTATCAACTTTCGTAAATATTCACTCAACCACGATGGATGTAGCGCAGGCGCCCGCCTGCTTCATTGTTGCCGTATCACGGGAACGCGGGCGTCCCCGCCCGCATGGGCCGAGAGGCCGACATGCTGCGTAAAAACGAATGCAGGCGAGGACGCCTGCGCTACGTAAGACAGCCATATTGTAAAGCCTGTGTGATTAACTGAATGCTTACTCTTTTCATACATCCGGCGATATATCCAATGAATGCGATTTTAATAAACTTTGCCGAACTGACCGTGAAGGTCATTCCCATCCTTGCCGCGGCGGTCTTTTTGGCCGAAGCGGCGCGCCTTCGTCTGGGCGAAGAGAGGCTGAAAAGGCTTCTGGTCGGTCCACGCCCGTGGTCGGGCAGGCTTCGGGCCGCATTTCTGGGTGCGCTCCTGCCATTCTGCGAATGCGGGGCTTTCCCCCTCATGGTAGCCCTGCTGCGGGCCGGGGTTCCGCTGAAGACGGCCCTGACGTTTTTCCTCATAAGCCCGATCGTCAGCCTGCCGGCCTTTCTGTTCCTGACCGCCCTTTACGGCCCTGTCGTGGCATCGGCCTATCTGATCATCACCGTCTCGCTCGGACTTGCTGCAAGCACCCTGCTAGCCGCCTGGACGAACGAAAGCGAGACTATACGCCGGGTTTTTCGAACAAACCCGCCTGCCGACGGGGACAACTGCCGCACGACGACGTCATGCGAGACGGGCCTCTGCGAGGAACTGCAGTCCGGCGTACGGCGCAGCGGTGCGGCATCTTTCCTTTCCAAACTGTGGTCGGGCGCGGGCCGCACATTTCTGCACCTGCTGCCCTATGCCGTGCCGGCTTTGTTTATTGCAGCCCTGCTGCAGAGTGTTGTGCCGGATACTTTGATAGAAAGAGTTTTCGATACGGCCGCCCCGTTCGACGTGCCCATTGCCGCCGCTGCGGGCGTGCCGATTTACGCCGGTGACTGCACAATGTTTTCCATCGTAGCACCCTTTATCGAAGTGACGGGAGCGGTCGGCCCCGGAATGGCCTTCATAATCGCCGGTGCAGGCACGAGCATAAACGGCCTGGTCTTTATGGCCGCGATATTCCACCGCCGCTTCCTGGCGGTTTTCGTCCTCAGTATCTTTTCCATCGCACTGATCGCCGGGTACATTCTCGGATTGCTGTTCTGACCGTAGCCTGCAGTGCTGTTGGATAACCCGGCTCGTATTAACCCGCATATTTCATAAACCAGCGACAATAATTAACATAACCGCTTGATAATAAAACAGGGGAATTTAATTTGATTTATGGGGAATAGCTGAAAATCAAAATTTCGACAAAATTGCGATATGGGACGCTCGCCCTTGCCGAACTTGCGCTTGCTTATCAGGACAGAATGGTGTCCGTCCGTGAGCTGGCCCGGTTGCAGGATCTGCCCGTTAAGTATCTTGAACAAATACTGAGTTCCTTAAAAGCCGCCGGTATTGTGCGTTCAATCAGGGGAAAAGGTGGGGGATATGCACTCAATCGGAACCCCGGGGACATTACGCTTGAAGAGATTTTCCAAATTCTTGAAGGCACGCCCGCACCGGTAAAATGTGTGGAAACGCCCCAAAATTGCAACAGGGCAAAGACGTGTCCGGTGCGACCGACGTGGGTTGAGTTGGGCGAAGCGATCACCGCCGTGTTGGAAGACACCACGATCGAGGATATTGCCGAGCGTATGCGCCATTCGAAATCTTCACGGACGTTTATGTACCACATCTGACCTGCATTCGTTTTTACGTAACACACCAGGCTCTCGGACGATGCGGGCAAAATGGTTCCGGCATCCTGAAATGATCTTTAAGCAAAGCATCAGACTCCGCATTTTAGCCGGTTACCGGCCAAATCGGAGAGCGTTGTGCGGTTCAACCAGTCCCGCAGCTGTAAGTTAATATCCTGTAAGACATCTCCGAAAAGGCAGGATTCGCTGTCGCATACCGGGCTGTGAAAAATGCAGGCGACGTTGTTCAACGGACCCTCAATAGCTTCGTATACATCGGCCAGGGTGATCGCCGATTCATCCTTCGCCAGCCTGAAACCGCCGCTCGGACCGGGTACGGATTCCACCAGTCCGGTCCGCGACAGTCTCTGCAAAACTTTGGACATATGAGCCGATGACGCATCAAGTTCTTCGGCAATATGCCCGGTGGAAAGACGTTTTTCCTCCGTGAGCGACAGTATAGCCATGGCATGGAGCGCCAGGGAAACACCGGTTGAAAAATTCAGGGGGCTTGCCATAATGGACTCTGTTTTTGAGATTTAACTACAGTAGACTTTACAGGAACAACAAAATCGCCAGAAAACACGGATATGGTATGATATAACCATACACCATAATACCACATTTCACCTCTTTATCCAAATAATCGGTTTGCCAACTCGCAGGCACTTCTGGACTCCGACCTGCGCGGCACCACGCAGCAGGAAGCGGTCGGCGGGCGCATGTGGGACAGCTACTCATGGCATACCGACCTTCCGCTAATGGATAAAAAACGTTCCAACCCATGCTTTTGAAGCTATTTCAGAGGTTTTATCTCATAAATATTCACTGGTTTTTCTCTGCCTTTCACCACCACGTTGTCAATACTTCTTACAATAACATTGCGGGAGCCTGCTTCTGAATCAGGCCCCCCCATAAAGTTGTTTTCAGTCGCGTCCTTTATCTTAGAAAAAGTAAACTCAGTCACAAGTATATGCGCATTATATTCTCTGGTAAGCGCTTCCACTCTTGCGCCCAGATTCACGCTGTCCCCGATTACTGTGTAATCCATTTTTTTGCCTTCAGCACCGATATTCCCAACCACCACCTCGCCCGTGTTAATACCTATCCCACAGTCCAGGGGAGGGCTACCTTCCGCTTTCCATTTTGCCTGCAGCCTCCCGAGGCTTTGGACCATATTCACTGCACATTTGACTGCGAGTTCCGCATGGTTTTTCTGCTGCATGGGGGCGCCCCAGAAGGCCATGATCTCATCACCGATAAATTTGTCAAGCGTGCCTTCCCATTTAAAAATAATTTCCGTCATCTCGGCGAGAAATTCATTAAGTGCGGATACGACATATTCCGACGAATGATTTTCCGAAAACGTGGTAAATCCTTTGATATCTGCGAACAGCACGGTAACTTCTCGTCTTTCGCCCCCCAATTTCGCCAGACTTGGGTTTGCAATCATTTCGCTCACGACCGTTTCGGTTACGTAACTGGAGAACATGGCTCTGATTTTTCTGGAAGTCTTTTCTTCTACCGCGTATTTATAGACGGTAACTCCCACAAATATACCCATGACATTCAGAGAAGGATAAGTTATATTTATCCATATTCCATTCGGCTAGCACATCCCTGCCCCACGGCCACCTTCCCAGCTTCCTATTACCGAAACGGAAGCTGCTGAACTTATGCTGGAACGCGATCGAGAGGAGCGCGATCATGAGCGAGAGGAGCGCGACATTGAACACGAGAACGCCGACTACGATTAGACAATTTGGAATAGAATTCCCCGTCTATCAAAATAGTAAGCTGAAAAATCCGAAATGAACTTGCGTAAAAGACCCCGAGAGATCATGGGGTATTCCAAGAAATAGTCAAAACCGCTAACTTGCCCTGGCAATAGGCCTTACAAGTCTGGTTCCCCCCTTTTCGCCTTTGCTCCCTTGACATGCCTAAACAGGAGTGCTATAATCTTATATTGTAAGATAAGCCAAGTTTTGTTTTGAGGGCCTGCGTTTTGGAGATAATTCACAGGGATACCGATTACGCCATACGCGCACTGGCGCACCTGGCTGCGAGCGAGGATATGCTGTCGGTCACTTCAATTGCAGAACATATCAACGTTCCGGTTGATTTTTTGCGCAAAATAATGCAGCACGTCAAGGCCGCAGGCCTGGTTCAGTCGGTCCGCGGCCCATTTGGCGGTTATTCACTCACACGCGCACCGGAAAATATAAGGCTTCAGGACATCATCGCGGCCACCCAGGGACCGCTGCGAATGAATGCCTGCTTCGCGGACCCGGGAGTGTGTGAAAATTCGGGGGGCTGCGAAGTTCAGAACCTGCTTGGTGAAGTAGAGGAGAAACTCAGGCTATACCTGGAAGACATTACTCTTGCCGACATTGCAAAGCGGCTGGAAAATACATAACCCGGCTTCG
>PWZK01000135.1 GCA_003567495.1 Candidatus Brocadiaceae bacterium | reverse complement strand
TGAAGTTTCTCTGCGCCGCCGGCATACGTCCGCCTGTAGATGGAACGGGATCGGGAAAAGGAGTTGTGGAATGCTTTCAGGAGGTCTATCCGGATATACAAGTTGAAACATCTTTTGGGCCCGCGAACCTGCTTCTCGGCCAGATAAAACTCAGCCAAACTGGCGATCTGTTTTTTCCCGGCGACAGTTTTTATATAGAACAGGCCCGTAAAGAAGGGCTTATTTACGATACCAAACCGCTGGCTCGGTTCATCCCTGTGATCATGGTTCAGAGCGGAAATCCACTCGGCATAACGAATGTTTCAGACTTGGCGAGCCGGGATGTAAGGCTGGCGGTTGCGGATAAGCGGGTAGCTGCGCTGGGACGAATAACACCGGAAATTTTCCACAAGAGCGGTGTAGATTTCGATGAGCTTCAGAATATTGAGTTCACCGGCATAACATCGCCTGAAATTGCACAGATGGTTGATATGGGACATATAGATGCAACGATAGTCTGGCGTCCTGTGGCCAGCCTGTATCCAGAGAACGACATAATTGAGATACCCCCGGATGAAAACGTAATCGTACCGCTTTCCATTGCCGTACTCAAGACATCGGAAAATAAAGAAGCAGCGCTTCGTTTTGCAGAATTTATTTCCGGGCCCAAAGCAAGAATGATTTTTGAGCGGTATTCGTATGATGTTGACAATGTTGATATTAAAACTGATAGGAGTTCATACAAATGAGATTATCGAAAGAGGAAAAAGATGAGGAAAAAGAGAGTATCGGATCTGCATCCAGATTGTGTATAGTTGTAAACAGGTCTTTATTTGATTTTGGCGCTATTGCTGTACTTGTCCTTTATTCCGGTTTTATCGCATTGTTGTTGGGAGCCAATCTGTTTTATCTGGGCGGCGATGTGACAAAAGATGGTTTTGGGTACATCGCCGCTATATTTCAAAGTGCCGATATCCGCTACGCGGCGTGCCTTACTTTGTGGACATCGTTGTTAAGCGGTATCCTGGCTATGCTATTTGCCGTTCCCTGTGCATACGCCCTCTCCCGAACGAAGTTTTGGGGGAAATCCGTATTGGATATGTTTGTCGATACTCCGATAATTTTGCCGCACATAGTGGTAGGGGTAACACTGCTTGTCTTCTTCCGCACCGCCATCGGATCGGCTATTCAAAGCCTCGGCATGCAGTTTGTATTTGCTCCGCCCGGTATCGTTCTTGCCCAATTTGTCTGTGTTTCTCCTTATGCTATTCGCACTGTCAAATCCTCTCTTGACGGGGTGGACAAGCGCCTGGAAGATGTATCGCGAACACTCGGGTGGTCTCCTATGCAAGTATTTCTGCGCGTGACGCTTCCGATGATAAGAAACGGCATAGTAGCAGGAGGTGTCATAGCCTGGGCGCTTGCGATGGGATTATATGGCCCCATGATGGTCTTTGCGGGAACGACGCGACAAAAGACGGAGGTGCTGTCCACATCCATCTATCTTGAGCTGTCGGTCGGTCAGATTGGGACAGCGCTGACTATAAGTATGCTTATGGTCTTTTTCGCTATGGCGGCACTGTTTGTATTTAAGAAACTCGCAGGAGGACAGTCCTTATGGTGAGCCGATGTCCTATGATAACGATACAAAATCTGAATCTGTCTGTGGGAAATTTCAGGCTTAAGGACATATCATTCAGAGTCAAAAAGGGAGAGTATTTTATATTGCTGGGCCCCACGGGATGCGGGAAAACGATGCTTGCTGAAAGTATCTGCGGCCTGAATATCCCGCAAGAAGGGCTTATTTTCATTGGCGGGCGTGAGGTTACCGGTATCGATCCGTCAAAACGAAAAATCGGATATGTCCCCCAAGATTACGGTCTTTTGCCCTTTAAAACTGTGCTGCAGAATATCGCTTTCGGCCTTCAGGCAAGAGGGCACGGCCAAAGGCAGACCAGACAACGCACCAGTGAAGTATTGGAAATGCTCAACATAGGGCATTTGAAAGAGCGTATGCCTACTCATCTTTCAGGCGGCGAGCGGCAGCGGGTGGCACTGGGGCGGGCTCTCGCCATTGAGCCGGATGTTTTGGTGATGGATGAACCGTTAAGTGCTCTTGACGAGAGTACCTGTACCGAACTTATGAAACAATTAAAAATGCTTCATTCGCGACTTGATACCACTTTTTTTCATATCTGCCACAGGCTGGAAGAGGCACTTACACTCGGAGATGCGATTGCTCTTATGCGCAATGGGAGGATGGAACAGATCGGTGAGGCACAGGAAGTTTTTTCTCGGCCCCGCAATTCTTTTGTTGCCGGATTCCTGCAGCTGCCTAACCTGATAGAGGGAGAAGTGCAGAGAACGCCGAGTGGTAACGTTTTTTCAATAGATGGTGTTCATCTGAAACATACTGAATTGCCGGAAGGGAAAACATATGCTGTAATTCCTCTGCAGAAGCTCGTTTTATGTTCCGAGCATCCTGGCGAGAAAAAAGGTTTTGTTGTCTTCGAGTGTCGAGTTGAAGAAAACTATACTGATGTTCATAAATCCGGGCTGCGAGTAAAAGGACAAATTGAACTTGTTGTGCCGGGGATTTTCTCTGAAAAAGACTGGTCACCGGAAAAGAAAGTGTTTGTGAAGTTTCCTCTTTCCAAACTCCACTTGATTAGCGAGGAAGACTCTGGTCTATCCCCAAAAACACTTTAGAAGGTAAGAATAATTGATGTTTTTGTAGCTTTTTTAAAAACAATCCTCAGCAAAAAAAGGAGAAAAAAATGAATAAAGAGAGTGGCAGCACGAACAGGATTACAGCACGTATCTTGTTGACAGTCGTGGTTATAGCAGGGATAGTAGGGATGATCTGGCATCAATCCTCAGGAGATAGTGACGAACTAATCGTGCATGTCGGCAAATCCATGCGTCCGGCCGCCGAGGCACTTGCCGGCGAATTTGAGAAACGCTATGAAGGAATTGAGGTAAGGTTGAATTTCGGGGGATCTTCTGACCTGCTGGCAGCGATAGAACTGGGGCAGATAGGAGATCTGTATATGCCGCATGACCCTTATGCCGAGATTCTTGACGAAAAAGGGTTGCTGGATTACTATGAGGTTGTGGGTCACTTGGAGCCAGTTATAATCGTCCCCAATGGTAACCCGTTGGAGATTAAAACTTTGAACGATCTTGCAGCGAGGGGGTTGAAACTGTCGGCCAGAGACGCACGCTATTCCACATCGGGGGCGATGCTGCAGAAAGCCTTTACTGAACTGGGATTGAAAGAAGAGTTTGAGAATAACCTTGAGATGCATGGAGCATGTCATAACGATGTGGCGCTGGCCGTGGTGGACGGGCATGTCGATGCGGGGGTGGTATGGAACTATATCGCAGTATTATATAAGGACCGCGTCGATATGGTGATTCCACATGACGCGAATTTCGATAGCCAGCGCATTACGCTCTGCATGTTAACCCATGTGCAAAACCGTGATGCAGCCGAAAAGTTCATCGACCTTGCAACCTCGGAATTCGGGCAAAAAGTATTCGAAGAGCGAGGTTATAGCGTCAGGTGAATATGTGTGCCTTTTCCGTTATCTCTAGGATTTCTTCTTAATGTTTTTTCCACTTATTTATATTATATGATATTGCATATTTTCCGGCCAGGCATTAATTATATTTGTAAAAATGATTGGTTCCACTGTTTCTGACATTGACTTATTTTCACGCTTCGTTATCATATAAATTAATGCAAGATACAAAAAACACTATCGAGAGGAAATGGACGAGAATCCTCGGAGTGGATTATTTGCACCTGCTCTTTGAAGACGAAACCGATCTTTACATAACACGCCACGGTCTGCCGTTTGCCAGGCAGCTTGAGCCGCAAAATTACTGGACCGATAAGGACTGGCTGGCCAGTCACAGCTTCAAACTTCCGGGCAGCGGCACACTCTACAGGATACAGACCAAGCCGGTCGACGAAGTCTCAAAGCAGATCGTCCTCAAGTGGAGCCGGATGGGACAGGATATTCCCGGCGAGACAGAAGTTTCGGACATCGCGGGGGCAAAGTTCAATAGCCCTTTTGAAGAATTCGGGCTGGTTATGGAACTGAAAGATCTTGCGCAAAAATACGGCAAAACTGTCCTGACCCATAAGCCCCTGGCGATCTATGTACCGCGCAAATTTGTGGAGAGTGAGCGGATCGGCCGGAAAAGCTACTGGATGAAAGACCTGCAGGAAAGCCACCGGGAAATCACTCTCGACCCTAACCGGCAATATGCCGTCCTCTATGAGTGGATAAAAGGTATTGATGCCGCTGAAGCCTGCAAAGCAGGGATACTGAAGCAGCATCAAATGCGTCGTCTCACAGAGCGGGCCGCTCGTGAATTGGCAGAGAAAGGATTCATCGTCCGGGACAATAAGCCCCATCACGTCATCCTCCGCCCTTCAAAATCAAGTGGTCCGGTCTCCGATCGCAACGGCCAGACGCTTTATGCGCTGGTGGATTTTGAACTGCTGGAAAGGACCCCCGAACATGAACGGCTGGTGAAGGCGACAAGACGCAGCGGCTACCTGAAAAAACAGGCCAAACGGTTTGAGACAGACAAACAATTCCCGCCGGACCTGCACCCGGTCGAAATATTTGGCGTCAGTTATGTCTATGGTCGGGTTGAAAGCACAGGCGGCGTGCTCTGGGTCGTGGGAAAAGACCCCGAGCTTTTCGAGTATTTTTTGCCGGAAAAATGGCGCGAAAGCCCGAAACAAAACCTCTCCGAACATGGGAGAACGTATGATACGCGAACCAAGGACAACGTGCATGTCGTCTGCCGGGTCTCGAAAGTTGGACGCGTCCCGGGTGTGGACAAACTGGATCGGGATGGCGTGCAAAAAATCTCACACGGCTATAACAGTCCGTTTGAGGAGATTACGCTGAGCTTTGATCTGAACAGGCACGGCATCCCCACCGTGTATCCCAGGGCCGTCTACATGAGCGGGCACCGGCGGGATGATGAAAAAGGAAGCTTCACCGACAGACGGAGGTTCAGAAGCCACAGGCATCTGGTAACACCGGAAGGCCATCCTGTACTGAGCCTGCAGCATCGGTACGTGACGATCTGGGGTTACTGGAACGGACCGGATGAATATCTTGCGGAAAAAGATGAGGAATATTATAAAAGCATTGACGCACTCCGGGCATACCGGCGCGACATCATTGACCGCGATATTTATGAGGCCTGCATCAAAACAACCGCCCGGCGTCTTTTTGGGGTCGGGGTGCAAGCTCTAAACCTGAAAGGAAGCCACATTTTACTTTCGTTAGATAAATTTGGGAAATTGGTTTCAGATGATAACGGGCTTCCCCTCATGCATGTATGCAACCTTGAACTCATGGGGCGTATAGATGAGGGAGCTAAAAAATATTAAGGGAAAATGTTAGATTGGATATATTAAGGCGCCTATGGAACTTGCCCGATGAAGTTTTTGATTGAAAAAAAACGCATTCGCCGCAGACGCCTTCCCCTCTGATCAAAATACTCCTGCTGCCCTCCTGTATTTTTCGGTGTATTGGTAACCTTATATTCTGCTTATCCGTTTGAAAATGATATGCTGAAGGTTTATCATACAGGCGCAGTTTGTGTCATTTCTTTGATCTCTGCGCTATATTCAATAGTATTTTCCGTAGCGGAGGCTATGTTTGGGGAAAGCAGGCATATTCAAGAGTTACCTGACAAACCTTCACCGCCAGGCCGGGCAGGGTGATGCGCGCGAGGAAAGCTTCTATTCTGCCCTGCGGACCATGCTGGAAGGAAAGGCTGCCGGATCCGGACTCGATAACCTCCACGTCACCCCCCTGCCCCGCCCGACTGAGGCCGGCAACCCGGACTTCCGCCTGTGGGACGGCAATCAGCATATCATCGGCTACATCGAAGCCAAGAAACCCACCGAAGAAAACCTCGATCGCATCGAGCAGTCCCAGCAGCTCAAGCGCTACCGAGAGACGTTCCCGAACCTCATTCTGACAAATTTCCTCGAATTCCGGCTCTACCGAAACGGTGAGCGCGTTGATACCGTCATGCTTGCTCGTCCTGTTGCGCTGAATACGTTGAAAACGACGCCGCCCGCGGAGAATCCGGACGAACTGCACGAGCTTCTGGACCGGTTCCTGAGCTTCTCGCTTCCCCGCGGCTACAACGCCGAATCGCTGGCCGTCGAGCTGGCCAAACGCACCCGGTTCCTGCGCGATATAACCGGCCGGGAGCTCGAACGGGAAACCGAAGACAGCGGCATACTGTCGGGGTTCTTCGAGGCGTTCAGTACCTTCCTGATCGGCACGCTGACTCCGGACCTGTTCGCCGACCTGTTCGCTCAGACGATCACCTACGGCCTTTTCGCCGCCCGGATGCGTGCGGACGACGGATTCAACCGCCGCACGGCTTACGGCAACATTCCGCACACGATCGGCATTCTGCGGAACCTGTTCCGGCTTGTCTCACTGGAAGATGAAATGCTTTCCGAGGAGCTGATCTGGTGCGTGGACGACATAGCGAACGTGCTGGCGGTGGCGGATGCACCCAGAATCCTCGACCGCTATTATCACGAGGGCAAGGGCAGCGACCCGATCGTGCATTTCTACGAGACGTTTCTTGCGAAGTACGACCCGAAGGAACGAGAGCGGCGCGGTGTGTACTACACGCCCGAGCCGGTGGTCGGCTACATCGTGCGTTCGCTCCACGGGCTGCTCAAAGAAAGATTCGGCAAGCAGGACGGCCTGGCCTCCGAGGGCATTACGCTCCTGGACCCGGCGGCCGGCACCATGACGTTCGTAGCACGCGCTGCGCAGCAGGCAGTCGAAGAGTTTGAGGAGAAATACGGCACGGGCGGACGCGAGGATTTTATACGCAATCACATCCTGAAGAATTTCTACGCGTTCGAGCTGATGATGGCGCCGTATGCGGTGGGTCACCTGAAGATGGGCTTCTTCCTGGAAGAACTCGGCCACCGTCTGCGGGACGACGAGCGGATGCCGTTTTACCTGACCAACAGCCTGGACAACGAGGACCTGAGCCAGACGAAATTCCCGGGCTTTACGGCGTTGGCTGAGGAGTCGCACCTGGCCAGCGAGGTCAAGAACAAAAAGCCGATACTGGTTATCCTCGGCAATCCGCCGTATTCGGGCCATTCGAGCAATACCGGCGATTGGATAACAAAGCTGATCGAGGATTACAAGCAGGTGGACGGTGAGCCGCTGGGCGAGAAGAATCCGAAATGGCTTCAGGACGATTACGTAAAGTTTTTGCGGTTTGCGCAGTGGAAAATTGATCAGGCCGGCAGCGGTGTTGTAGGCATGATCACGAATCACGGGTATCTCGACAACCCGACGTTCCGCGGCATGCGCCGGAGCCTGATGCAGACGTTTGATGAAATTTATGTGTACGACCTGCACGGGAATTCACTGAAGAAAGAAACCTGTCCCGATGGGAGCAAAGATGAAAACGTGTTTGATATCAGGCAGGGCGTTGCGATTGTCTTTTTCGTACGGCGTGAAGCATCCGAAAAAGCGAGCAGAGACGCCGCCGTATCACATGCGGCCCTGTATGGCCTGCGCACTGAGAAATATGCTTCGCTCGATGCGAGTGAACTGAAGGCGACGGATTGGGAGCGGCTGGAACCTGCGTCGCCGTTCTATGTTTTTCGTCCACGTGACACTGAACTGGAAGCATCCTATCGTT
>PWZK01000151.1 GCA_003567495.1 Candidatus Brocadiaceae bacterium | reverse complement strand
GAGGCGCGACATAGCGATCAGACACGAAAAACAATGAAAGCCGGGAGTTCTGATTCCTAATTCCACATTCCTCATTCCAGATTCCGGCTTGTCCGGGTTAGGTGCCGCACATCGACAACAAATTGTCTATATGCAAAAAAAGTGAATATCCAATATCCAACACCCAATATCCAATGACAAAGGAACGACGATATGATCTGGAAGATCGGCTTATCGATTACGCCGTTCGTATCGTAAGGCTGTCCGAAGCCCTTCCAACGACAAAGGCAGGAAGGCATGTATCACATCAAATATTACGAAGTGGCACATCGCCTGCCTCGAATTATATTGATTGCTATTTTGTTTTCAAGTATAAAAACGGCCGAAGAACGTGAATGACGCATTAACTTGGATATTGGATATTGGGTGTTGGATATTGGATATTTTTCCGTACCGCGCCGAAGGCGCCAAATTTTCCGAGCGAAGCCTCTGAAAATGCGTGAGAAATTAAAAACATGCGGATGGATAATTTTACCATAAAGGCCCAGGAAGCACTTGAAAGGGCGCAAAAGGCCGCTGCAGAGCGAAATCAGCAGCAGATCGACACACTGCACCTGTTGCTGGCGCTTCTGGAGCAGCACGACGGTATAGTGCGGCCCATTCTGCAGAAAATCGGCGCCGCACCCGATTCCGTGCGCTCTGAAGTAGAAATCGAGCTGGATAAAATACCACAGGTCAGAGGCGGCGGCGCGGACAGCATTTACGTATCGGATCAGCTTTCAAAAACCCTCCAGGCGGCCGAAAAAGAGGCAGGTCAGCTTAAAGACGACTATGTCAGCACCGAGCATATGCTGCTCGCCATGCTGGAAGACGGGGCGGGCGCAAGCGCCGCTGTGTTGAACAAGCACGGCGCCAACCGCAAAAACCTGCTGGCTGCGCTCCAGCAGGTGCGTGGCAGCCAGAGAGTTACCGACCAGAACCCCGAAGGGCGATATCAGGCCCTCCAGCGCTACGCTCGCGATCTTGTGGAGATGGCCAGGCAGGACAAAATAGACCCGGTTATAGGCAGAGACAGCGAGATAAGGAGGGTTATTCAGGTACTGAGCCGCAGAACCAAAAACAATCCGGTACTTATCGGCGAACCCGGCGTTGGGAAGACTGCCATAGCCGAGGGGCTGGCCCGACGCATACTCGACGGCGATGTGCCCGAAAGCCTGAAAAATAGGAAAGTTCTCGCGCTGGATATGGGAGCGCTGGTGGCCGGAGCTAAATACCGGGGCGAGTTCGAAGACAGGCTAAAAGCTGTGCTTAAAGAAATAGAGCAGCAGGAGGGGCGTATCATACTGTTTATCGACGAACTGCATACCGTGGTGGGCGCAGGGGCCGCCGAAGGGGCGGTTGATGCAAGCAACATGCTGAAACCCGCCCTCGCCAGGGGCGAACTCCACTGCATCGGCGCTACTACACTGGACGAATACCGAAAGTATATAGAAAACGACGCTGCGCTTGAGCGGCGTTTTCAGATAGTCAGCATAAACGAACCGACGGAAGAGGATACCGTGGCCATACTGCGCGGTCTGAAAGAAAAATACCAGGTTCACCACGGGGTTCGCATCTCCGACAGCGCACTCGTGGCCGCCGCAAAATTGAGTCACCGGTATATAACAGACAGGTTTCTGCCGGACAAAGCCATAGACCTTATAGATGAGGCCGCATCAAAGCTGCGCGTGGAGATAGACAGCCTTCCCGCCGAACTGGATCAGGTAAGGCGGCGTATAACGCAGCTTCAGGTCGAAAAAGAAGCACTGCGGAAGGAAAAAGACACGGCGTCAAAAAACCGGCTGAAAAAGGTCGAAAAAATGCTCGGCGATCTGAAAGAGAGGGAAAATACGCTTGCAACGCAGTGGCAAAACGAGAAACAGGCGATTTCTGAAATCCGCGAACTCAACCAGCAGCTGGAATCGGCGCGCGCGGAAGAACAGAACGCCCAGCGTGCCGGAGACCTGGAAAAGGTAAGCCAGATACGATACGGCCGGTTGCGCCGGCTGCAGGAGGAGCTGAAAACAAAACACGAAAGGCTAAAGGATGTTCAGGCAAAGAACCGGCTCCTGAAAGAGGACGTCGAGCCGGAAGATATCGCCGCCATCGTCTCGCACTGGACGGGCATACCGGTCAGCAGGATGCTGGAGAGCGAAAAAGAAAAACTGTTGCGTATGGAGGACCTGCTGCGCCGGCGCGTGGTCGGCCAGGAAGAAGCAGTAAGGGCCGTCTCGAATACGGTCAGGCGTGCGCGTGCCGGGTTGCAGGACCCCGACCGCCCGCTGGGGTCTTTTATCTTCCTTGGGCCGACCGGAGTCGGCAAGACCGAGCTGTGCAAGGCGCTCGCTCAGTTTCTGTTCGATGATGAAGACGCCATGATAAGGCTCGATATGAGCGAATTTATGGAGCAGCATTCCGTGGCGCGCCTTATCGGAGCTCCTCCCGGATATGTGGGCTATGAAGAGGGCGGCATGCTCACCGAATCAGTGCGACGCCGCCCGTATTCCGTGGTGCTTTTCGACGAGATCGAAAAGGCCCACAGAGAAGTATTCAATTCGCTTCTCCAGGTGCTCGATGACGGGCGCATGACCGACGGAAAAGGGCGAACGGTCGATTTCAAGAATACAATACTTGTGATGACCTCCAACGTGGGCAGCGAATGGATACAGAATCTCACCGGAAGCGGAGACAGGGAAGAGATGGAGACCGCAGTCAAACAGGCCCTGAGAGAGCAGTTCCGGCCGGAGTTTCTTAACAGGATAGACGAGATTATCGTTTTCAACGCACTGACAGAAGACCTGATGGAAGATATCGCGGATATACAGTTGCGATACCTTGCCGGTCGGGTCGAAGAACGCAATCTCTCAATCGACGTTACTCCTGCCGCCCGCAGGCTGATAGCTGAAAAAGGGTTTGACCCCGTTTACGGCGCCAGGCCGCTGCACCGAACGATTCAGCAGCTGGTTGAAAATCCGCTGGCCCGGCGTATGCTGGAAGGCGAGTTCAGCGAAGGCGATCGCATAGAAGTCGATGCGCAGGGAGGCGAGCTCGTGATCGAATCCGGGGCAAAATCATGAATGGTAAGTCCTCAGTGAACCACGTTGGTTTACTACAATAGTTGCCTTTTGTAGCGCAGGCGTCCCGCCTGCATCGTACGGGAGGCCGGAGCGCTACACAAAAACGAATGCAGGCGAGGACGCCTGCGCTACTTTTAACGTGGTTCACTGAATATATACGTTCAATGTTTATCCGTAAAGTTGGAGGCCGGGCCAATCGCTCGATTCGGGGAAGGTAACAAACATGTCCATGCCAAATGCAAAAACTGACACAAACAAGGGGAACCGATATCGTTACCTGCCGGCATTGAGCATTATATTGATACTGGCCATGGCCGGATTTACTATACGTCAGCACCTTCAGCGCCCTCCAAAAAATATACGTCTGAAACTCGCGTCATTTCAGGCGGCCCTTGAGTTGATACCGGAACATTATCCGGATACCGATGACGAACAGTTGTTTGAAGCCGCAATGCGCGGCATCATAGAAAGTCTTGACGACCCCTACAGCAGATACCTTTCCCCGACACAGCTGCACAAAGCGGATGAAACAGTGGAAGGGCGTTTCGGGGGTGTCGGCATCCAGGTGCGCCCGGTCAACGGAGAAGCCCTCATAACAGGTCTGATACCGGGCGGAGCGGCTGAAGAAGCAAGTATAAGCTCCGGCAATATAATTGTTAAGGTCAACGACACGCCAGCCGTCGACCTAACGTTCCAGGAACTGGTCTCCGCCATAAGGGGCAAGCCGGGCACGACGGTTGATATTACCCTTCTGGACCCTGAAACGGGCGAAGAAAAACTGTTCAGGCTGGAAAGGACGCTTTTAGAACTGGCTCCCGTCAAATGGGAATTACTGCAGGACGGTATCGGCTTTTTAAGACTGCAAAGCTTCGATGCGCAAAGCGTGGCCGGCATCCGGCAGGCTTGGCGTGATATGAATGCGGAGAGAAGGGTGGATGCTCTGATACTGGATTTGCGGGATAACCCCGGCGGGTTGCTGGAGGTGGCGGTTCTGGTGGCCGACATGTTTTTGGAAGAGGGACCTATCGTCAGTGTAAAAGCAACAAAGGCCGGTGTTATAGAAGAATTCAGGGCCGAAGCCACTACCATGGTTGGTACGGCGCTGCCGATGGCAGTGCTTGTGGACGAAGGCAGTGCCAGCGCCGCCGAAATTCTGGCCGGAGCGCTCCAGAGCCACCAGAGGGCTACCGTGATCGGCGTCAATACCGTCGGGAAGGGATCGGTGGACACCCTGTTCGGGCTGCCTGACGGTTCAGGGCTTGCGTTGAAAGTGGCCACATACGTAGCAGGGAAGGATATGATCATCGAAGGAAAAGGAATCGAGCCCGACATTATCTCGGGCGAACTTCCGCCGGCTCCCCACAGGCCCGATGAAAAGCAAGTCAGCGAATGGATCCAAAAATACGTCGAGGCAAAATCAGATCAAAAAGAACGCGCCTTCAGATTTCTTAAAGAACTGACGGACGAGAATTAACCTGCATATTTCTTACATCATACGGGACGCGTGAAATGTGCGGGTTAACGGATACGCTCCAATGGGATTTAATGGCAAAAAAAAACACCGAAAGGCCAAAATAGTGGCCACTGCCGGACCGGCTTGCGAGACGCCCGAGCTGATCGGAAGCCTTATGAAAGCCGGCGTAAATGTGTTCCGCATGAACTTCTCGCATGGAACACACGACTGGCACAGGCGTGTTATAGAGACAATTCGATCGCAGGCCGAAAACCTGGATTTGCCGATAGCCGTAATGCAGGACTTGCAGGGGCCGCGCCTGCGCACTGGAAGACTGAAGAACGGCAAAAACGTGGAACTTCAGAAAGATGCGCGGGTGTCTGTGAGGTCAGGCGATTTTCCAGGCAATGCCGACCTTATAAGCACAGACTACGCACAAATGGCTGAAGATGTCGAACCCGGCGGCCGAATACTGATCAGCGACGGTTTAATCGAACTCGCCGTCGTGAAAATCGCCGGCAAAGAAGTAAAATGCAGGGTTGTCACCGGAGGATTACTGCGTGAGAACCAGGGCATCAACCTGCCCGGCACCGAATTGTCTATCACCCCGCCCACCGAAAAAGATATAATGGACCTGGCCCTCGGCATAGAGTGCGGCGTGGATTACGTTGCCATGAGCTTTGTGAGCCGTGCCGAAGAGTTGTTGAAACTGCGCGCCGAAATGGAAAAAGCGGCCGGCTCCCACACGCCTGCCATAGTCGCCAAAATAGAACGCTCCCGGGCTGTAGAAAACCTTGGAGAGATACTCGGCGCAGCCGACGCCGTCATGGTGGCACGGGGCGACCTGGGTATCGAGATGGAACTGGAAGAAGTGCCGCCGGCACAGAAGCATATCATCAATTCGGCAAACAACCTGGCTATACCGGTCATTACAGCCACGCAGATGCTGGATTCAATGATCAGAAACCCTCGTCCGACCAGGGCTGAAACAAGTGACGTGGCCAATGCGATACTTGACGGTTCAGACGCGGTAATGCTCAGTGGCGAGACGGCAATAGGCCGTTATCCCCTGGAAACCGTGAGTATGATGAACAAAATAGCGACCCGGGCCGAAACGGTTCCGCCGGAGATGTGGCAGGCATATCATAATGCCGGGCAACGAGCAACGGATACAAACCATACCCGCTCGCTTGCCGCCTCTGCATGCAGTGTGGCGCTGGATGTCGGAGCAAAGGCAATAGCAGCTTTTACCATGACGGGCGCTACGGCCGGATTCGTCGCACAGCACAGGACAAGGCTTCCTGTATATGCTCTTACACCCGATAACAACACCTACCGGCGCCTTTCCATGGTGTGGGGCGTTATACCGCTCAAATTCCCGGCGTTGAAAAACACCGATGATATGATTGCCATGGGACGGGAGCGGATGCTTAAAGAAGGCATCGCAGAAGCCGGCGACACGCTGGTATGTATAGCCGGTCCTTCCACCAGAACTACGGGCGGCACCGACATGCTGAAACTGCTTCATTTCTGACTGCGTGCCATGCGAAGCAGCAGCCTGTGGCCTATGCTTTCGGTCCAGTTCAGACTGTTTTGCAGCGTTACCACGGCCGTTTTGTTGACCACGTCCATCCCGATATAGCAGCTGTACCCGCTTACGAATCCGATCTGATAGGTGATTTTGTGTCCGTCAACATCATCAACGGCCCACGCGAGCGCCCTGTCTACGCCCTCGCGTTCAACTCGCACGGTCAGGGTGTCTTCCAGCGCCCGAGCAAGGGTGTTGTCTTCTGTTGGTCTCAAATGTGCACGGGCGAAGGTAAGCATGTCGTTTGCCGTTGAATAAGCACCAGCGGCACCGAGCAGAACGTCGGTGAACTCCCATTCGGGCACGCGCCGGCCGCGCCGGAAAAATTTTGGGTGGTCCCCGGCGTGAGCGCGTGCCCGCGCCTCATGACCCGGCAGCCGCTCTCTGTCGTAGCCTGTGGATTCCATGCCCAGAGGACGAAAAATCTTTTCGTTTACCAGCGTTTCCAGGTCATTGGCGGTTTGTCGCTCCATAACATATCCCAGCAATCCGTAGCCTATATTGGAATACCCGTAATCGCGGAAAAGCGGTGCGCTGAAGCCCTCCAGGTAGTCCAGCACATAATTGCGGTCTATGTGACGATAGAAGTTTTTGCCGGTAAACAGATACTGCATAAAATAGGCTGCAAACCGGGGTGTAAACGGCTGACGCGGCAGCCCGGAGGTATGAGTGGCCAGTTGCAACAGGGTGATTTTTTTTGCATCGTCGCTGAGCGGGACTTCCCGGGGCAAAAGATCCGCCAGCGTATCATCCCACGAGAGACGATCTTCCCAAACCAGCAGCGATGCTGCGGCTGCGGTAAACCCCTTGCTCGCCGAGCCTGTTGCAAAGAGCGTATCTTTGCAGGGCCGGCGGCCGTTTTCGCGTTTGGTTACACCGTATGCGAATATTTTTTTTCTTCCGTCCGGCAGTAAAACACCAACGACAAGCCCCGGGGTGCGTCCGTGCTCGATCAGCGGACTTGCGAGGCTGTCAACTTCCGCCTTAATGTCACCTGTCAGGGCAAGACGCATGGCCGCAGCTTCGTCGCGATCCAGTTTGATGCGCGAAAAGGTTTTTCCACATGCAGTGAGCAGAGGCAAAAAGAGCATGCTCATTACAAAGCACCATAGTATAAAGTAACGTCTCTTTGTTGTTTTTTTTGTCATTGGAATGTAATTTAACCCGCATATTTCATAAACCAACGACATAAATCAGGATAAAAGGCTCTTTTTCAAGCGAAGTCTTGAAAAAGAATTAGGCGCATCTTCCCACTTTTTCCTCTGTCGCATAAAAGCGTTTGCCGCAATGCCGAGCGCGGCCATTGTCGCCACCAGCGAGGATCCGCCGTAACTTACCAGCGGCAGGGTAAGCCCGGTTATGGGCGCCAGGCGAAGCGAGATAGCCATATGCAGAGCCCCCTGCACTGTGAATGCGGCCATTACACCGCCGGTCAAAAGTCTTCCGAACGGATCTTGATTATCAAAGGTCATTTTCCACAGCAGAAGGCTTATTGAAAAGTAGTAGAACACGAAAGCCGCCGTGCGCAGATAACCCCATTCTTCGGCTATCACCGGGAAAATAAAATCCGTATGACGTTCGGGTATTC
>PWZK01000088.1 GCA_003567495.1 Candidatus Brocadiaceae bacterium | reverse complement strand
GGTATTTTTTCGCGCTTGTGAAGTGGAATCTTACGATCGATAAAAAAACGCTTCAGCTTCCGGTGTCCGGGCGCCCCGAGCGGGAAAAATCGATCGCCCGGACGGCGTGTTCGCACGCTTAAGGGCATCTCCACCTTATCCAAATCAAGATGTGCAAACCATCTATCGCGCACGCGGGCCAGATCGAACGAACCGCCGCCGTCTTGCGGTTTCACAACTGATGCACTGATGCGAACCCCGCCAGCCACCGGGCCACTTTGCCCCGGCACCGCCAGCATACTTTCTTCGCCCTTTTCCTCCCTTGCTGTGCCTTTTTCCTCAAACAACAAAAGGCTCCCGTGTTCGCGCCGCGCCCGGATCCCGCCCGGCAGGCTTTCCGTGCGCCCCGGCGCCCTGCGCAGCATGGCATCCAGAGTGTCCCAGTGCATGCGTTTCAGATCCGGAGTGCGCCCGCAGCAGCCCGTCAGAGCCCGGACCGCACGCCTGAGGAGTTCGGTTCGGACCGGCCGGTCGAGCGCCTGCATGGCCCGGGCAGAAAAAACCAGGCCGTTGCCGTCTTCTGCAGCAAAAACGGTTTCACCCCATGCGCCGTCGGCCTGTTTCCCCACACTCGTGCGCAGCGCCACGGCGAGGCTGTTAACACTCGCAAGCCTGTCTATAAGGGTACCGCTAAAAGCCTCCTGCAGCTCCGGCAGCAGGTGCGCTCTCAGACTGTTTCGCCGATACAAATTATCTGCATTTGAGTGGTCCGTACAATAGGTTTCACCTTCAGACTCCAGAAGCTGCGTGAGTTCCGCTTTTCTTATCGCCAAAAGCGGTCTGACCAAAAAAATCCGCGAATCGCTATGAACCGGTCTGCCCGGCGCCATTGCAGCCAGGCCATACAGCCCGCATCCACGCAGCAGGCGCAGCAGCAGCGTCTCGGCCAGATCGTCGGCGTGGTGAGCCACCGCTATTTTCCCTGCCCCCTCCGCTTCCGCTACGCGGCGCAGAAAATCATAGCGCAACCTGCGCCCGGCATCTTCGACGGACTCTCCTCTGCGCCTTTCCTTGCTGACCGGTATGGTTTCGGTAACTAACTTAAGGCCTGCCGCTGCAGCGAAATTCTTGCAGAAGACCTGATCGGCATCGGCTGCCGGCCCGCGCAGGGCGTGGTTCATATGGGCCGGAATGATTTCGAGAGGAAATGCGTGGGGTTTACTCAAGCCGGAGAGGATTTTAAGAAGCGCTACGGAATCCGGGCCGCCGCTGAAGCCCAGAATAACTTTTTCTCCAGGTGCAAGCAATCCGTGCTCGCTGATATAACCATAAACGCGCCGACACAGACCGGCGCCGGGCTGTTTTTCGATGGACGGCATTTTTTATTGCATATTATCGACAATCGCCCGCCCGAACTCGGAACACTTAAGAAGCCGCGCCCCTTCCATCTGACGCTCGAGATCGTAAGTGACCGTTTTTTTGGCAACCGTTTTTTTCAGCCCCTCCAGCACAAGCTCCGCGGCCTCGTGCCAGCCGAGGTATTCAAGCATCATACGTCCGCTCAGTATCAGGCTCGAGGGGTTTACCTTATCCTGTCCGGCATATTTTGGGGCTGTTCCATGCGTGGCCTCAAACAGCGCCAATCCGTCGCCTATGTTGGCGCCGGGGGCAAGGCCAAGGCCGCCCACCTGCGCGGCAGCCGCATCCGATATATAATCGCCATTGAGATTCGGTGCAATAATCACATCATACTCATCGGGCCGAAGCAGAATCTGCTGGAACATGGCATCGGCGATGCGATCTTTAACAAGTATTTTCCCTTCCGGTATCCGGCCGCCATGCACATCCCAGAGCTCATCTTCGGTTAAGGCGATCTCTCCGAACTCATCGCGCGCAAGCTCCATGCACCAGGTCTTGAACGCGCCCTCGGTAAATTTCATTATGTTACCCTTATGCATAATCGTTATGCTGCTGCGTCCGCGCCTTATGGCATACTGCAGGGCTTTTCGCATGAGGCGTTTGGTGCCAAACTCGCTTATCGGCTTGACGCCTATCCCCGATCCGCTTCGCACGTCCTTGCCCAATGTATCGCGCAGGAAATCCCTGAGTTTCTCGGCTTCTTCTGAGGCGGCCCTGAATTCTATTCCGGCATATACATCCTCGGTATTTTCCCTGAACACGACTACGTCGAGTTTTTCCGGGCTTTTGACCGGGCTGGGCACCATCGGGATCCAGAAAACAGGCCGAACGCACGCATACAGATCCAGCGCCTGGCGAAGGTAAACATTGGCGCTTCTGCTGCCCTCACCGACCGGGGTGGTCAGCGGGCCCTTGATGGCGACCCTGAAATCACGCACCGCCTGCACCGTTTCGTCAGGAACCCACTCATCGAACATTTCCATGGATTTACCGGCGGCATATATTTCCACCCACACAATACGTTTTTTGCCCGAATAGGCCCTTTCAACCGATGCGTCCAGTACTTTTCTGGTTGCCTGCCATATATCCGGCCCGATTCCGTCACCCTCGATAAATGGAATGGCCGGCGTATCCGGCACCGTCAGCTCCCCATCCTTGTAAGAGATTACGTCGCCACCTTCCGGGATCCGTGGATACTTTTTTATATTATTCATGGTTTTAAAATCCGAGGTTCAAGCCTGTCAATGTTCGCACCACTAAGCGCCTAACAGTATGGCAATATGGCCATAAACCTCGCTCTTTTAACGGCTTGTTCAATCTGGCGCTGATGCACCGCACAGTTGCCTGATCGTTTCCGGCTGTAAATCTTAGCCTCGCCGGAAAGCAGCTTTCCGAGTTGAGCGGCGTCTTTATAATCGACCTTTACACTTTCCCTGCAAAATCTGCAACGTTCGCCGGATATCCTTCTCATCATATTCTTTTCAGCCATTTTATTACCTCTTTGAAAATAACCCCAGTGCCTGTTAATTACCGACCATTAGTGAGAATTCTAATAAAAATATGCATTTATGTCAAACGAGGAATTTGCACTGTAAGCTTTTTTACGCATGCCGTGGGACAAATCATTTGGGGGATTTCTTGCTTTTTACGTTTAACCGGGCGCAAATTCCTTTATTTTTCCTGCCTGCCGCAGACAGGCAGGCAGGCGTTTCAAAACGATCTGTAGGGGCGAAAAATCTTCCGCACCTACGGAGATATGCGCAAACATACGGGATTCACTGAGGACTTGCAGTTGCAGCATTCAAACGACCCTCAGAACCGCAACGCATGCCGGGGGAAGTTCTGTTTCAAGGTTTCCGCCGGACAGAGATGCCGCGCCGAAATCGGCCGGCCTTACACGTGTGGGCTCATCAAAAGTGTTATGCGCATCTATTTCCGCAGCGGCCAGTATTCCGCCCTCGACACGACCGGGCTTCATGCCTCGCAGTTCGCAGGTGACCGGCACGGTTCTGACTGGATGCAGGTTGCAAAGAGATATATTAACCGCCCCCTTATTGTCCATGGAAGCGGAAACACTGACCTGCGGGATGACTTCACCCCTGTTCTCATACTCCGGGCACCGCTTGAGGTGCAGATCGAGCAAGGTGGCGCCGTGGTGGGCCCTGTACATCTCAAAGACGTGGTAGGAAGGGGTAAGCAGCATTTTCGCTCCGTCAGTGAGCACCATCGCCTGTAGCACGTTGACAGTCTGGGCGATATTGGCCATTTTTACCCGTTTGCAGTAACTGTTAAATATGTTGAGATTGATTCCGGCCACAAGTGCGTCGCGCATGGTGTTTTGCTGATAAAGAAAACGCGGGTTGGTTCCGGGCTCCACCTCATGCCATGTACCCCATTCATCCACGATAAGAGCGACACGGCCAGACGGATCGTACCTGTCCATTACAGCGCAGTGTTTTTGGATAAGCTCTTCCATGAAAAGCGTTTTTTTCATGGTGGTGAACCACTGATTTTCCGAAAAACCTGTTGCGAAATCCCTCTGTCCGCCGGTGTAATAATGCAGCGCAAGCCCGTGCAGCGCAAGCCCGTGCATCATCTTGCCCGCCTCGTGCATCATCTTGCCCGCCTCGCGCATCATCACTTCCGTCCACCTGTAATCGTCTCCACTTGGCCCGCAAGCGATTTTGAATATTTTATTATCGCCAAAATTGTGTATGTATGTCTGATAGCGCCGGTATAGGTCGGCGTAGTACTCTGGCCTCATTCGACCGCCGCATCCCCAGTTTTCGTTACCAACGCCGAAGTACTTCAATATCCACGGCTCGGTGCGGCCATTTTCAGATCTCAAATCAGCCATCCTTCCGCCTTCGCATGTTATGTATTCGACCCACTGCTGCATCTCCTGCACCGTTCCGCTGCCTACGTTGCCACATATATATGGTTCGGCCCCTATCATCTCGCAAAGGTCGAGAAACTCGTGAGTCCCGAAATGGTTATTTTCGACAACTCCGCCCCAGTGAGTATTTACCATTGCCGGTCTTTGCTCGGCAGGACCGATGCCGTCCTTCCAGTGGTATTCGTCGGCGAAACATCCGCCCGGCCACCTCAACACCGGTATTTCAAGGGCTCGCAGCGCCTCAACAACATCTTTTCTGATTCCTCGCGTGTTCGGTATCTCGGAATCTTTCCCCACCCATATGCCTTCGTAAATACATCGTCCAAGGTGTTCGGCAAAGTGTCCGTAAATGTTTTTATCAATGGTACCCGCCGCCAGATCCGCATTTACGATTATTTCACAGCATTCCGCAGTTTTCATGACTGGCTGTCCTCTGAATGTACATTGTGAACTTGCATGTGACTACCTGTTTTCGAAAACCGTGCGTAAGATGTCGTCTAAAGATGAGCCGGGGCCGCTTTTTTCTATTGCTTTCCTGACTTCAGTGCGCGCAGACGCAGGCGAAGCACCGAGTTCAACCAGGGCCTTTACGGCATCCGGCGCCACCGGTGAATCACGCAACACGGCATCTGCGTTTGAATAATCACCAACTTTCTCTTTGAGTTCGAGAACCATCCTCTCCGCGGTTTTCTTGCCCACTCCCTTTACAAGTGAAGTCAGAGTTGAAATCTCCCCCGCTGCTATTAATCGTTTGAATTCACCCGTGCTGCAGCTGCTCAATACCTGCAGAGCAACGCCGGGGCCTATTTTTGTCACGCCGAGCAAAAGGTTAAACAGCTCGAGTTCGGCCTCGGAGGCAAAACCGTAGAGTTTAAGCTGATCCTCCCGAACATGGAGGTGGGTGAAAAGTGTTACGACGTCATTCTCCCCGGGCAAAGCGCTGTATGTAGAAAGGGGTATATGCACGGCCAGCCCCACTCCACCCACCTGCACGGTTGCAAGCGCCGGTTCTTTCGAGCTCAGGATGCCCTTGACCGATTGAATCATTTTTATTCGGCTTCTTTAGAAGGAACCTGATCGTCTTCCGTTTCGTTCGTCTCCGGGAGCCGGGCGGGCTCCTCCCTCAGACACAACCCGAATCCGGCCATTAAATCTTTTATTTCCCGCAGGCTGGCATCGCCGAAATTATTACATTCCATAAGCTCCGCCTCTGATACGCGGGTCAGGTCGCCCAGGCTTTTCACGTTCTTTTTTTCCAGCACCAGCCGGCACCTGGAACTCAGTTCAAGCTCGTCTATCGGCTTTTGGAGTATCTTTTCACGCTGCGAGATTTTGAAACGCATATCCTCGTCAAAAGTCATATGCAGGGCGGCGTCAGCATCTTTAAGGTATAATCTTGCGCGTTTATGTGCCGGCTCAACCGCCAGAACTTTTTCGTAGCAATCAATCGCTTTCTCGTATTCGCCTCTGTCCTCATACAATATCCCCAGGTTTATTATTGCGCCAAGCGATGCGGGGTTGAGCGAGGCACATTTTTCATAAAGTTCCAGTGCTCTGTCGTCATCCCCGTTTAAATCACAGTTAAAGGCAAGCCTGAAAAGACTGTTTTGGTGCTTTTCGTCGATCGAAAGGGCCTGTTCATAGAGTTCCATGGCCCTTGCGTGCTCTCCAGCGGTTTCCATCACTCTTGCGCGGGAGTATATCAGATGGGGGTCTTTTGAGTGTTTTTTTTCATAGCTCTTGCATATTTTCTCGGCATCTTCGTCTTTTCGAAGTGAACAAAGTGCATCAATAACGAACCTGTCCGTATCAAAATCGCCCTTGTCACGCCGCCCTTTCTCGAGCGCCTCAAGCGCCTCCTGAAAAAGCCCCATCTGAATCCTTGCACGGCCCAGAAAATGCGATGCTTCTTTCCGGTTTTTTACTTCTTCCAGAAATTCGGCAGCTTTCCGGAATTGTCCCTGTGCACAGGCAAAAATGCCAACCTGTTCGAGCAACTCGTTCTTTTTTGCGCCCGAAACACCGGCAAGTTCCGCCTCCTTTTGTTCCAGCAATTCGTGAGCCTGATCCAGGCTTCGGAACGACTTATATATTGTTTTGACAAGTTCGTCGTAGTTGTGCCTACCCACCCCTTCTTCCAATAATTGCTGAAGCTGTTGCTTCACTGTGGTTTCTGGCATAATTTTACCGTGTATTAAGAGTACCAAACATTTCTGAAACCGACATAACCGAATTGAACCGTAAAGGATACCATAAGATATCTTTTGAGTCAACAGAGAGGAATTTGCTCTGTAACGTTTTTTGCGTATATCAGGGCGCAAATCGTTCGAAGACTTCGCTCTGAAAATGGGGCGCCTGTCGGCGCGGCAAACAGGGAAGCCTGCACCACAATCACAGGCCCGACGGGGCGACTCAAGAAAGGAGCTCGCCCTGAGTTCGCCAAAACCTTTGAATCGCCCCTGCGGGGCTCTGTTCTGCTGTTTGCGCCTTTTCCCCGGGGCTTGCGCCCCGGGCTATGAATCAGACGGCCCTTCGGGCCTAAAGACAAAAACTGCAACCCGTCTTACTGTCGTTGCTTTTGCCGTTGTCGTTGCCGTTGCTTAACAGCTCAACAACTTATCAGCTTAAATTGTCGTTGATTCCTAATTCCTAACTCCTCATTCGTAATTGCCGTCTCGCCGTTGCCGTAATATTAAAACTTTTTCGTGTCGTTTGAAAAAGTTTTATTGTCGACGTTGCGATGTTAAGCGCCTAACACAATTCCAATGCGTTGTGGAAGCGTCTCATACACTCTTCACGCCCAAGAATTTCCATTGTTTCAAAAAGCGGGGTGCTTACTCGCCGGCATGTTACTGCAACCCTGAGAGGCATGTACACATCCCTTCGTTTCCAGCCCCCTTCTTCACAGAATTCCTGCAGGGCCGACTCAAGGTCTTCGGTCTTCCAGGAATCTACCTTTTCCAGGGCATCTTTCAGCTCTTCAAGCACCCCGGCTGCAAAATCGGCATCCTTTTTCTTTGGTACAAGCATCTCGGCGTCGTAGGGCTCGGTGGCAAAGAAAAATCCGGTCAGCTCATCAAATTCCGACAGTGTTACCATGCGTTCCCTGACCAACTTCACGATCTCAATCAGGATGTGGCGCGGCTGGTCGGAGTGTGCCGTGTACCCACCTTTAAGCATCCTTTCGAGCAGTTCTTCGTCCGACATGGCCCTGATATATTCGCCGTTGAGCCAATCAAGCTTCTGCAGGTCAAATACCGGGCCGCTTTTCTTCACCCTTTCCCATGTGAAGTTATCTATCATTTCCTGTAAAGAGAATATTTCCCTTCCATCTTCGATAGACCAACCCATCAGCGCCAGAAAATTAAGCAGCGCTTCCGGGAGATAGCCCTTTTTTCTATACCAGTCCAGCGAAACGGGATTTTTGCGTTTGCTTATCTTGGAGCGGTCCTTATTGCGCAAAAGGGGCAGGTGTATAAAAACAGGCGCAT
>PWZK01000188.1 GCA_003567495.1 Candidatus Brocadiaceae bacterium | reverse complement strand
CTTTGCAGTCACAAAGCCTCATTTCGCGAAAACGACCCTCACTGAAAAGGCGGCATCTGCCGAAAGGATTGCATCTTTTCAGTTCTTGCAGGGCAACCTGGCGCAGCCTTTCATTGACCCAGGGATTGCCGACAAACTCTTTGAGCGAGTTTAAAGCCATACTGCAACCCGACTCCCCAATATCAATTCCGAGACATGAAGCGTTTTCCGGGCGCTCAAAATGCATCAGCCCGAGTATGCCCATGGGCGACAAAATCATATCGACTATCGTGTCGGTAACCACATCTGAAAAAGATTGAATATAAGCATGAACGGAGGATTTTTTCGCAGCAAAAATCAGCCCGGTAAAATTGGCACCGGGTTTTTGTTCCAACTCGCTGGCAAATATGTGATAGTCCCATACAACATCGTCCAGAACATAGGGAATGGCGTTAAGCGCTTCAAAATATACAAGCTGCTCAAGACTGCGCTTCCTCAACAACGTAATGTCGATCTCCCTTATCAACGTATTCTCGGGCGGTATGGACAGAGCTACTGGATATTTGCTTATCCTGTAACGACTTTCAAGCCCCTCAAGCGCCTTCCAGACGCGCATGTCACGGCATAGCTCTTCTCCGTGGCCCGACGCCGGCGGAAGCGAAACGATAGCGGCATCCAGCACCTTGACTCCGTCGCCGTCGGAGACAACAAGTGCGGCTTTGATAGCGCTATGTCCCAGATCTATGGCCCAAACTTTTGAAACCGACATGATAAGCACCTTCGTTTAAAACAGAAACGTGTGCACAACAAAACCTTCCCGGAAAAAAAAGCTTTAATTCAAAATTACAATACCGAAATCCAATAAATAAAAACACACCTTCTTTCAGCGCTTACTTAGGTCGTTCCTTTGTCATTGGATATTGGGTGTTGGATATTGGATATTCATTCTTTTTTCGCACATCGACAATTTGTTGTCGATGTTGTGATATTAAGGCGCCTATATTTCAACCCCCCTCTCAGCCCGGCGCCCGGTATCATAAGCATGTTTCAACGGCTTCATTTCTGTCACGGTATCGGCCGCCTCCAGAAGCTCCCGCGGGGCGTGGCGGCCGGTCATCGCTATTATCTGCCCGGCCGATGCCAGCGAGAGCAAATCAAGGACCTGCTCCGTACTTATGAGACCTTTTTCAATAGCAACACATATCTCGTCCAAAACCAGCAATTCGCAATCGCCTGCACAAACAACCTCCTGCGCACGAGAAAGCCCCTGCCGCGCCGCCGCAAGATGGTCCTGGAAAGCGACGCCGCCCTTTTCCGGCACCCTGCCCAATCCGGCCCCGAACAGTTCTATTTCATTTATGCGGCCAAGCAGCGTCTTTTCACCCGTGGCCATATGACGATCCTTAACAAACTGGATAAAACACACCCTCATGCCCTGCCCGGCGGCTCGCACCGACAGCCCGAGAGCAGCGGTCGTCTTACCCTTCCCGTCACCGGTAAAAAGCAATATTCTGGCATCTTCTGATAACATGAGTTATTCTATTATAATCTTTTCGGCATGCACATTCAATCAATACCGATGAAATATGCGGGTTAGGCCCGCCAGGCAACTTGTAAGCACACGACAGAACTCTTATAATAGCGTTGTTCTACAAACATAATAAGCATAATGAAAAAAGGAAATGGTTGATATGGAAACGAAAGAATTATGTAACATTGAGATCGGAACGCGATACGAACCGGAAAAAATAGAACACCGGATTTACAGCTTTTGGGAATCGGAAAATTTTTTCCATGCCGACCCGTCCGGCGGAGGCGAACCATACACTATTGTCATCCCGCCGCCAAACGTGACAGGTGCACTTCACATGGGGCACGCCCTGAACACCACGCTTCAGGACATATTCGTCAGATGGCGACGCATGCAGGGTTATAACACTCTCTGGATGCCGGGAACAGACCACGCCGGAATTGCCACACAAAATGTCGTAGAGCAAGAACTCGCCGGTGAAGGAATCCATCGCCGCGACCTGGGGCGCGAGAAGTTTATTAAACGCGTCTGGAAATGGAAAAAAGAATACGGCGACCGGATAACCAATCAACTGAAAAGACTGGGCGTGTCACTGGACTGGGAGCGCGAACGCTTCACCATGGACGAAGGACTCAGCAAAGCCGTTTTGGAAACGTTCATCACCCTCTACGAGAAAGGACTCATATACAGGGGAAAATATATCATAAACTGGTGTCCGAGGTGCTGTACCGCGCTTGCCGATGACGAGGTGGAGCATGAAGAGCATGAAGGACACTTGTGGTATATTCGTTATAATTTTAAGAACAATCATCGTGAATACATCTCCGTGGCAACCACCCGGCCGGAAACCATGCTCGGTGATACGGCCGTGGCCGTTAACCCTGAAGATCATCGTTATAAACACCTTATCGGCCGGAGTCTCGTCCTGCCGGTAATCGGACGCGAGATACCCGTCATAGCAGACCCATGGGTGGACCCAAAATTTGGAACCGGTGTGGTGAAAGTAACGCCCGCCCACGACCCCAACGACTTTGAAATGGGCCGGCGCCACGATCTGGAAACCATTTCGATAATAGATGAAAACGGCGACATGAATATCAATGCCGGCGAGCAGTTTGAAGGCATGGATCGCTTTGAGTGCAGAGAAGCGCTGCTGGAAGAACTAAGGGAACGCGAAGAACTGGAAGGCGTTGAGCCGCACGTCCATTCCGTGGGACACTGCTACCGCTGCCATGTTGTTATAGAGCCCTACCTCTCAGACCAATGGTTCGTAAGGATGGCGCCACTGGCCCAAAAAGCAATCACAGCGACTGACGGTGGTCACGTTACTTTTCACCCTGGAAGATGGAGAGATTTTTACAAAAGCTGGCTTGAAAACGTGCGGGACTGGTGCATAAGCCGCCAGATATGGTGGGGACATCGACTACCCGTTTACTACTGCCGGGACTGCGGAGAGGTGGTAGTTGCTCGCCAGACGCCCGAGAAAAATTGTAAGGAATGCGGCTCGGCCCGCTACGAGCAAGATGAAGACGTGCTGGACACCTGGTTCTCCAGCGCTCTCTGGCCGTTCAGCACTCTGGGATGGCCGGGGGATACAGAAGAACTGCAACGCTACTACCCTACCAGCACTCTCGTAACCGACCGCGGCATCATATATTTCTGGGTTGCACGAATGGTTATGATGGGGCTGGAGCTGACCGGACGCCCGCCCTTTTCCGACGTGCTGATACACGGCACAATCCTGGATGAAATGGGCCGCAAGATGTCAAAATCGCTCGGCAACGGCATCGATCCCATCGAAATGATCGACAAATACGGCGCAGATGCCGTCCGTTTCAGCCTGATCATGCTCACTACGGAAGGGCAGGACGTTAAATTGAGCGAATCAAAATTTGAAATGGGCCGCAACTTCGCCAATAAAGTGTGGAACGCCTCGAGATTCATACTGATGAACCTCGAAACCGAAGAAACAAAACCTGCAGAAAACCCGGCGCAAAAACCGGAGCTGGAGGACAGGTGGATTCTCAGCCGCAGCCGGGCGGCAACTGAAAAAATCACCATGCACCTTGAAGCGTTCCAGGCCAACGAAGCCGCGCGAACCCTGTACGACTTTTTCTGGCACGACTTCTGTGACTGGTATCTCGAAGCGGCTAAAGAGCGGATTCAATCCGGTAAAAATCCGGCAGGCATCGCCGCGGCGCGCGAGACCCTTGCCATCGTGCTGGACACCGGGCTGCGCCTCATGCACCCGTTTTTGCCGTTCTTGAGCGAGACTCTCTGGCGGCGGCTAAAAACAACAGCCGGCCGGAGCGCCCCCCGCGCCGCCGCCGACATGGACGAAAGGGCTTTGATAGTTGCAGATTGGCCTCAAGTCCCTGAACATAACCGCGATCGAAAGTTGGAAAGCAATATAGATTATCTGCAAAAAATAATATCAGCCTCCAGAAAACTGAGAAAAGAAAAAGGTCTGGCGGAAAACACACCTCTGCGCACCGTTATCTCGGCGCCCGACAAAGATACGGCCGATATAGCAGAAAAATATAAATCTTTCCTGGCGCGCATGGGTGTTATGGAAGATATCAGAGTCGGGGTTGATATCGAAAAACCCCCGCATTCGGCAACAAGTGTCATAAATACTACGGAAGTTTTTTTCGAGCTGGAAGGCCTTATCGACACCGAGGTTGAAAAGGCGCGTTTGAAAGAGCAGCGCGCGGATGTCCTCGATCACATCGATAAGATAGAACATCAGCTTGACAACCCCGATTTCCTGGCAAACGCACCGGAAGCAGTGGTAAACCGCCAGAAAGCAAAATCAAAGGAACTGCGCAGTAAACTGGAAAAAATCATACAGAATCTGGCAGATATGGGTTAACCCGCTTATAGTCCAAAACTGTAAACATATGGAAACCATAAAAAAGAAAACCCGCGCCCGCGATACTGTGGCCCGATGGAACTCCTGCGGGTTTGACGTCGGTTTGGTGCCCACGATGGGCGCGCTGCACCAGGGACATCTTAGTTTGGTGGAAGCCTCCCTCTCGGAATGCGACAAAACGGTGGTCAGCATATTCCTGAATCCGACCCAGTTCGGAAGAGATGAGGACCTCGACCAATACCCGCGCCAAACGGAAACCGACCTCCGGATTCTCAAGCAAATGGGAGTGGATATGGCATTCACCCCCGCTAAAGAGGAGATGTATCAGGAAAATTTTTGCACGTGGGTTGTCCAGGAATATCTGACCGAAAAACTGTGCGGCGCGTTCAGACCGGACCATTTCCGGGGCGTATGCACCGTGGTGGCTAAGCTTTTTAACACAATCCAGGCAAAGTGCGCCTTCTTCGGCCGTAAGGACTTTCAGCAGGCGGCGGTCATTAAAAGAATGATCCGGGACCTGGATATCCCGATCACGGTGCGGGTAATGCCGACCGTAAGAGAAAAAGACGGACTTGCGCTGAGCAGCAGAAACAGATATCTGAGCCAAAAAGAACGCAACTCGACAGCGTGCCTTCACAAAGCTCTTATCGCCGCACGCGAAGGTTTCCAAAGCGGTGTGAAAGATATCGATATTCTGCTCGGCCTGATGCGTGAAAGACTGAATAAGGGCGGCGGTATTATTAAACCGCAATATACAGAGATAGTCGCCCCGGATACACTGAATCGGCCGGAAACCCCCTCATCCAGCGACATAGCCGCTATAGCCGCATTTGCAGGCGACACAAGACTTATCGACAACATGCCGCTGGGCGGTAAGAACAGGGACATCTATCTTAATCAGGCAGGAAATGAAAGAGTGTAAAAACAAGGCGACGAACATCGTTTTTGTATTCGCCGATCAGATGCGCGCACAGTCAACCGGCTACGGAGGCGATCCAAACGTCCGCACCCCCAATCTGGACAAACTGGCCGGCGAGAGTCTGAATTTCACGAGAGCCGTATCAAACTGCCCCGTCTGCACCCCCTACCGGGCGTGCCTGCTTACCGGCCAGTACCCGCTTTCACACGGCCTTTTTATGAATGACCTGTGCCTGCCAGATAACGGCCATTCGCTGGGACAAAAGCTGCGGTCGGCAGGCTACGATACCGCCTGGATAGGCAAGTGGCATCTCGACGGACACGGACGCGCGGGTTATATCCCCCCGAACCGAAGACAGGGTTTTGAATACTGGAAGGTGCTTGAATGCACCCATGATTACCAAAACTCCCACTATTACGAAGGGAAAAATGATGCCGTCAAAACCTGGCACGGCTACGATGCATATGCACAGACCGAAGATGCCGAAGCTTATATTTCGAAGATAAAAAACGACAAACCTTTTGCTCTTTTTCTTTCTTTCGGCCCGCCTCACGATCCCTACAAAACCGCCCCCGACGACCTGAAAGCCAAATATCCACCTGAATCTCTTTCTCTCAGAGATAACGTGCCAAAACACCGGCAACATATAGCAAAACGACAGCTCTCGGGCTACTATGCACACATCACCGCACTTGACAGCTGCATGGGCACTCTGGATCGGGCTTTAGACAAAGCCGGCATACGTGAAAATACGATTTTTATTTTCACCTCCGATCATGGTGACATGTTAGAATCACACTGGCATCTGAGCAGCGATGGACGCGGTGCAAGAAAACAATGCCCTTACGACGAATCCATACTCGTGCCTTTCCTGCTGAGATTTCCTCAAAAGTACGGCAATCGGGCCCGCAACATCACGACCCCGATTGCCACACCCGACATTATGCCAACGCTGCTTTCCCTGTGCAGCATACCCGCGCCAGATACCGTTGAAGGATTGGATTTCAGCCCCGAACCAGCTTCTCTTACCGTGCCCGAACGGGAAGGAGTGCTGATAGCCTCCTATCACCCATTCGCCGACTGGCGCACCGCACGCGGGGGCCGTCCTTACCGTGGCATCAGAACCGATAAATACACCTTCGTTCGTGATCGCAACGGTCCCTGGCTTCTGTTTGACAATCTCGAAGATCCTTTTCAGCTTGAAAACAAAGTAAATCAAAACAACCTTGAAAATATCCAGACACATCTGGATACCGAACTCGATAAAATACTTGTTGAACAGAGCGATGCATTTGAACGTCCTGAAACGCTTCGCAAGCATTGGAACTACAACGTAAATGACAGAGAAGCGGTCCCATATCATTAACCCGGGAACCAGAGCATTGAAAGATATTTTTTGGTTCAGATTATCTCTACAGAAAAAAACATGATGACTCCAACGGCCAAAATACAGGCATATTTTGCCATTCTCCTGCCGGCCCTCCTGTTGTTGTTTCCAGCCATGCCGGCACAGGCGAGCACACCGGCCGGCGCATATCTTGTGATGCGAGAGACGCTCGACAACGATAACCCCGTAATAACGATAGAAAATCCTTATTATGAAATTTCCATATCTCCCGGAGAAGGCGCCGTAATAAAAAGTTTTCGGCTGAAACCGTGCGGTACCGAAATGACGCATTTTCGCCAGGGCGATTTCAGCGGCCTGCTGCAGGATGTGCATACCGCAGAGCATGCTTATGAGACAGAAAAGATAAAAATCTCCGACACCGAAAAAATCCTCGCTTTCGCCGCTTCCGCCGGAGATTACCGGATCGGGAAAAAAATGACTTTTCGTGCCGATGTTCCATATATCAAGGTCGAATTGTTTTTCGAAAACCACTCTGCAACTGCGATGCGTGGACAGCTCGCACCGGCACTTTCAAACACCTTCAGTTCGGATAAAATCGGCGATCACTCCGGATACTATTATAATGCAGGCAAAGGGGTGGGAACCGAGACATGGACCGGCAGCAGTGCAATGCAGCGGCTCCACCCCCTTCTAATGGACCGAGTCGATGAAACGCACTGGCTGGCGGCAATCGATCCGGTCCTGCAGGCCGGCTTCGGCATGGTTTTTCTCGATTCAGGCGTGGAAAACATATTCGCCGGCCAAAACGCCGACGGCCTTGCAGTTCTGGAAACGAGACTCAGCGCGTTGCCCGCCAGCTCGCGCCTCACCACCGAAGTGATGCTCATGCCCCTGAAAGGTTTCGGTTCAGTTGATTTAATAACCGGCAATATCATAGCCGAAACTTTGCATCTGCGCTCCGGTGGGGAAGAGAAACTCTCGCTGCGTTTCATGTCGCTGATGGCGGAAGAACGCGACCTCTCAATTGTCACGCGCGCCTACAACAGCCGGGGTGAAGAACTCGGCCCCATGGAAACCGTTGTTTTAGACCGCCCTGAAAGAGCGAAAATCATAAATTTTTCGATCGATCCCGGCAGAAGAG
>PWZK01000360.1 GCA_003567495.1 Candidatus Brocadiaceae bacterium | reverse complement strand
GTTAATTCCTCATTCCTCATTCCTAATTTCTAATTCCTAATTCTTATGTAAGCAACACTTACAGCGTCTCAATTAAATCTTTTTGCCAATAAAACAAGATAATTACAAATAAGATACTAAAGACGCTGCGCTAACCAGTAAACTCAATTTTTACTGATAAACTCAAATCAAAAAGCCGTTTGAAATAAAACTCGCCTTAGGTTTGTGAGACATGCGGGCTAGGGCCCGGTACCCCGCTGGTAAGCGCTCACAATTCTCTTTACCAGCCGGTGCCTGACTATGTCGCGTTCATCCAGTTTAACGAACGTAATGCCCTCGATACCTTCGAGGCGTCCCTGCACGTCAATGAGCCCGCTCTGCTCTTCATGCGGCAAATCAACCTGCGTGATATCCCCAGTTACCACCAATTTCGCAGACCCGCCAAGACGGGTAAGAAAAGTTTTCATCTGCCCCACAGTGCAATTCTGCGCCTCATCAAGAATTATGAAGGCTCTGTCCAGGGTTCGCCCCCTTACAAACGCAAGCGGCAGAATCTCTATCAGATCATTTGCTATATATTCCTCCACGGCCTCACGTGGCATGAAATCGTGTAAGGCGTCGTAGAGCGGCCGAAGATAAGGATTGACCTTGCTCCTCAGATCGCCCGGCAGATATCCCAGATTCTCCCCCGCTTCCACGGCCGGTCTGCAGAGTATAATCCGGTTCAAATCCCCTTTCTTCAGGTAATCGAGTGCAACGGCCACTGCAAGATAGGTCTTACCCGTACCGGCGGGTCCGATACAAAACACTATATCATTTGATGCGATTTCCTTCATGTATGCGGCCTGCCCTTCACTTCTGGGGACAAGCTGCTTGCCGGAGCAACGCCTCTTCAGCGAAACACCGTCACCGGAATCCCCCGCCTCCCCGGTGCCGGAAGCCGAGGAGGATTCTATAAGGTCCGCCACAACCCGGCGACTTAGTTCTTCCCGGTTTTCAACCAGCCGCTGCATCTTCGATACTACGTCGAAACAGGCCTCAACATCCTCTCGCCGGCCACGCAACATCATCGTATCGCCGCGGGCAATGAGACGAATGTCAAAAACATCCTGCAACTGGCGGAGAAAAATATCCCTGGGGCCGAACAAATCCAAAACGCTTTGCTGGTCGGAAAATTTTATAGTTTTTTGCACTGACAATCCCTGCTATTGCGGAAAAAACGACACGAGAAAAAGATATGCACACGGTGCTGCGAAAAGTACATCGTCAATGATATCGAGCAAACCGCCATAGCCGCCCAACACCCTGCCCGAGTCCTTAACGTCCGCCTCCCTTTTTATCATAGATTCGGCGAGATCGCCTGAAATTGCCACCACCGCAATGCCGAATCCAAACAACAATGCAGCCAGGGGGCTCAGAAATGCCGCAAACCACAGACGCAGTATCGACGCAGTTACTACGGCCGCAAGTACACCGCCGCAAACGCCCGACCACGTTTTGTTCGGGCTTACCACCGGTGCAAAACCCGGGCCGCCAAGCAGCTTACCGCAGTAATAGGCGCCCACGTCGGCCATCTTGCACACGACCAGTACAAAAAAAAGAACACCAGAGCCCCACCGGAGCCTTAAAGCTACCAGAAAAGACAGCGGCAGCACGATATAAATCAGCCCGAGAAGAGACAGCGCAACAAAAATAGTCCGCCCCCCTATACGCCCCCTTACCGAGAAGAAGGCGAGCTGCCCCATCGCAATCAGACACAACACCATTATTGCATTAAAACCGGGCTCGCGCAAATTCACCGGACATGAGGCAAACATACCGTGTCGATGGGCAAATCCAAACCATAATAATACAAACAGAAAAATACCGGCTGCACCTATAGGCCCGCCCGATATCGGCATCCCGGAGCCGGAAACAATAACCGCATATTCTCTCAAGGCAAACCAGATGAGAAAAGAGAGGACTATAACCATAAGACCGCCGCTTTCTACAAGCTCAGCAAAACAGTCCGGCAGAGCTGCAACCAACGGCAACCATGCCGCGCTTATGTTGTGTTCAAGCAAAAGCAAGCCGATTATACCAACGGCCAGGGCCAGTCCTTTCAATGTTCGGCCCAGCACCGTTGCCGGCCGTCCTGCTTCTGATTTTCCGTTCTGTTCCATGTCGCTTTGCTATATACTATTTTATGAATAATAGACCGGCCGATCTTCCAGGTCACACTGTCTTTGCCCGGGACATTGGATATTGGTCATTGGAGACGGATGGAAGCGTCAAGCTGGAAACGCACCTGCGTCGCACTGCGCCTTCCCGGGAAACTGATGTCAGCGCTTTCAAAAACATCCGATTCGAGAATCAACTTCCGCAAATCTTCCGCCTCCGTGAATGAGCCGGTACTGCCGAATATACGTATTGAGTTTGCATCGACATTTATACTTTCAATGTCGATCTGGTGGTCTTTTGGAAGATTCCTGTAAAATTCGCTCAAAACAGCCACAGGGCTGCTTTGTCTGCCCAAAGCTGCTATCAGACCGTCGCGTCTCTGTTGCAGGTCTTTCAGTTCACCCTGTAGCGTTTCGACAGGACGATAAACGTCTCTATGTCCTGGCACTACCGACCCGAACGTTTCCGCTATATCATCTTCAAGGCGCGCATTTTCCTGTTCAAGCCGGCTGTAGGCTATCCAGGAGCGTCCGACACCGGAAGCTACGAGCAGCAGTGTCAGAACGCATGCGGCAATGATATGGGGCACCGGTTTCTTTTTTGCCTGCTCCTCTTCCCTGACCACCTGCAGAAAATTCGGACGGCCACCCTCCGCGGCTTCAAGAGCCAGAGCGGCAGCTATCTGATATCCGGTCTTCAGCGGCTTCTCACCCTTTAACTGTGAGTTAATCGATAAAAAACTCAACCGGCCCGGCAAAGACTTAAAAAACGGAGTTTTTTTATCGGCCTCCCCGGCACTGATCAGCACGGGAACTTCATCAGGCGCCATCTTGCCAAACAAAAGCCGCCACCCCATACCCATCTCTCGCGCAAAAACTCCCGTATCACCCCCACCGCCGCCATCAAAACCAATCGGCCCAAAAGTCCTTACCAAAGCCTGGGAACCTTTTTTATAGAAAACCATAAAGGTTCTGGTTTGGTCGAAATGCAGAACGATAAAATCCTTACCCTGGATATCCATGCTGCTACAGCGCACCATCGTATTTAGGGCGGAAACGGCGGGCGTAATCCGCACGGGCGAGAGACCGGCCAGCCTGAAGGCTTTGGTAACAGACGAAAGCGCCACCCTGCTCATGGCGACCGCAAGCAAGTTTTTCTGTTCGTCATGTCCCCAGCCACCATGCCGGTCGTCACTTATATCAGCTATGATATCTTCAAAACGCAGGGGTACGGAATCCTCGATCTGGCTTCGAAGGACACTTCTGACCTGTTGCACCCGGGGAAGAGTCGTTTGTATTTGACTGAGAAACACCCTGTTATCCGGTGGTGCCACCGAAAGGACGGAGCGACGTGAAAACCCGTGTTTTTCAAAAAACGCGCGCAATACGCCGGAAATGTCTTCCTCGGCCTGAAACTCGGTCGCTGCCGCTTTCTCAAGCACGAGCCCACCCCGGGACTTCCTCAGCTCTACGGCTGCAAGCCCGCTTCGGGTAAGCTCGACACCGATCATTCGTCGTCTCATAAATTACCCCTGACAAACAAGATTATCCCGGTATGAAAGTATTCCCGCATATTTCATAAACCCTCGTTTTATTGATTCGCCGCATCGAATTTTTTTATCAGCTCCACCTGTTTTTCTGTCAGTTTCTCGGGGATCTTCACTTTAACTTCTACGTAATGATCCCCCCTCCGTCCGTCTTTGGCCCTGCCCCCCTTTCCTTTGAGTCTCAATTTTCTGCCCGGCTGAACACCCGGTGGTATTTTAAGTTTAACCCGCCCGTCTATAACATCGACTTCTTTCTCGGTTCCCAGCACCGCTTCCACCATACTCACTTCCACTTTTCCATAAAGGTCCAGCCCGTTTCGCGTAAACCGGGGATGTTTTCCAACGCCCACTTCAAGTATGAGATCACCGGTTTCCCCGCCCGCGCTGCCCTCGCCCCCCATGCCTTTGAGGCGCAGTTTCTGGCCGTCCTCGATTCCGGCGGGGATATCGACGTCTATATCGGCCTCAACATCAGTTGATCCATTCCCGTGACATATAGAGCAGGGGTTATGGATTATTCTGCCCCGCCCTAAACATTGCTGGCAAGCCTGAGATATGCTGAAATTGCCCCTGCCGCTTGCCGTGCGCCCCCTGCCTCCACAGCTGGGGCATATGTCGCTGCGCGTGCCTGGTGCGGCACCGGTTCCGCCGCACCGGACACACTCGCTGCGTCTGGGCACCCTGACCGAGACCTTCCCGCCCTTCACAGCCTTTTCAAAGGCTATAGTTATGCGGCTGCGCACGTCCCGGCCGCGCTCCCGCGTACCATATCCAGGCCCTGCGCTCCTGCCTTCTCCAAAAATGCTGCTGAAAATGTCGCTGAAGCTCGCATCCGAAAAATCGGCACTTCCGGAGTGCGTCCGCGTGCGCCCGGAACTGAAAAAATCTTCAAACCCGGCCCCGCCCATCCCTCCGTGCTGCTGCATATTGCGCAGCTCGTCGTATTTTTTTCTCTTCTCCGGCTTCGAGAGCACATTGTATGCCTGGCTTATCTCTTTGAAACGCTCCTGCGCCACATCGCTGCCCTTGTTGCGGTCCGGATGATATTTTTTTGCAAGCTTCCTGTATGCCTTATGTATATCGTCTTTAGAGGCTTTGGGAGAAACGCCAAGTATTTTATAGTAATCCTTTTCAGCCATAAATTAACAGTGTGTTTGCGATTAAAGATCTAATTTTTTCAAGACTTCGCTTGAAAAAGAATTAAGCCTTGAAAATGTGGCGCCTGCCTGCTGCAGGCAGGCATGTCGGCGCGGCACTGACAAACGTCGAGAACCCTGCAAATTCAAAATTACAATACCAAAATTCAAAACAAAAGCGGCTACCGTCTTTTTCCCCGAAGGGGATTTTTATTTACAGCCCGGGGTTGGGACGGCTATAGCATTGCCGGCCCTACCCCGGGAAACGTGTGCGCAACACAACTTTCCCTGCAAGGGATGTTTAATCGCAAACCCTCCATTCATAAGTTATTCGGCTTCGGCCCCAACCGACCCTGGGTCGGTTGAGCTTATGATTAACCACTACGTGCGTCACGCCCAACAACCGCCCTCCGCCGGCCCTGCGCCGGTGGGGGCCACGGGCTGATTGAAGCGACCAATCTAAAGCGTTTCTCGCTCCCACACCACCGCGATTAGTCCGCTGCTTCCATCGGCACAGGGCCGATGGAGAGCCGGTCTTCCGAGTATTCGTGCGTAGTGGTTAATCATCTTCCCACCGGCGCAGGGCCTGACAAGCGGTTACAAATCATACTGGAGACAGTCTATGTTCCGTTTCCCGACTGCATCATTATCTGAATCGTGGCCGTTATGTCGCTAAGACGCTGTATGCCACGCCACATCGTTTCTGTTCCAGGGTTGCCATTGCGCTTTTGATGACCACCCAATGAAGCCACCATTTCCATGGCCTCTCTAAGCGTAGGCTCTTGCGCATCCTCTGAAACCGGCTCTTTGCTAATAAATGTTACAAGCGCACGCCATTCATCTTCTGTGAAAAATACCGTTGCCGGAACATCCGGAACCTCACGCCCCAGTTGAGTTAGATAATAAACCCGCCAGGCGACTATTATATCTAATGCTAAACAGGTCTTAATGCGGTCGGCTGTCTGAAATTGACGGTCTTCCATACGGCAACCGCTTTTAAGTGTTCGGTGAAACACCTCTATGCACCAGCGAACGCCATACTGTTCAGAACGAAGTAATGCTTCCTCGACCGTTTCCGTAGCTTCCGTTGTCAGCAGCATCCATTCAAGACCATCGCCCGGATCGCAATCTTTTTCACAGATATACACTGCCCATACGGTTATTGGCGGCAAATTGGGTAAATGTTTGGGAGGAGTTAACTGAACCTTTTTAAACCGCAATTCCGTCAGGACCTCCTGAGCGGGCTGAGATGCTCTCGCCGGCACTTTCACATCCAGTATACCTTTTACCTCCTCATCACGCAAGATCTCCCAGAGCTTAGTGCCGCCCACGGTGCGACGGTTGCGACTTTTTTCCGCTCTAACCAATAAGCCGGCACTGTTGTCCTTCTCAAGAGCATACGAGAATAATTCAAAAATATCACTTTCACGGTCACCTACGCTTATAAAACGGGTCTCGGGGTGTTGCCTTTGCGCCTGGCAGGCTTTTTTATAAGACTCGATCCATTTGCAGCTTTCTTTTTCCTCGATAGGAACACTTTTGAGCGTGTTTTTATCGCGAGCCTCCTCGGAGCGTCCCCAACACTGAACATCTAATAAACCAAGTGGCACACCGTCTTCATTCAACATTAATGTGTCATGCAATATCAGTCCATGAGTCTTTGTCTGAGTCTCGCCGATAGGGCCAAAACCCTCGCTGGTTTTAAGGTGGGTGTAATTCAGTGATGAGGTGTCCTGCACGCATAGAACCACATCCTCCCTGGTAGCTCGCCTGATTGAACTCTCGCGATGAGGATCAAGAATTTTTTCCATAGTTATATCCTCATGATGTATAAAACGATATGCTCCCTGAAGGCCGGCATCATTTTCACATGCCAACGGGATAGGACTCAGTGGTTTTGCAGCAAATTGACGAACTAACTTTTGGGCTCTCTCTTCTCGACGCTTATCTCCCAAATCCAAACCTTCAAGCTCCTCTTCAACCCAATCCTGCGGTTCCTTCTTTTCCGGTCGATGGATATTGATCTTACCATCCGCACAACGACACAAACGCTCACGCCAATCGGGTTGCAGCGGTTTTACTAAAACGCGTTTCACTTCTTTATCATGTTTGTTCTTGCGATCCTGTCGACCGCGCCCGGCCGTGGCGCCTATCTCTATCCAACCACATGCTTTATAGCAGCTTGCATCATGTTTCTCCTTGATGACAAACGTTTCCAACAACGCCGGAACAACTCCGTAACGTTCTTCCCAATCACCCAGAAGGCGAGATTCTGCCTTGGCTAAAACATGCGAAGCTAAATTGGGCACTTCGACCGTTGGCGCTATTAAAAAACGGCTGTTAGATACTACAAGTTTGCGATTTATATCCCGGGCCTCCTTTGTCCAACCGATAAACTCCTGTCGGCTGCGAAGACAGAATGCCGCAGAACTGTAACTCAGCCCACCAAGCACTCCTTTTTCCGAAGTCACCAGATACCTCAACTGAGATCCGCACAGAGGACCGCTTTTCAGCGGGTGACATGCATCCAGTAAATCCCGCCAGTGTCCGTATTGTATCGACTTTGGACTGCCGAGTAAAACAATATCAATATCACCGAGTTCTGATAAAGACCCACAAAACTGCGCAGTTTCTTTAGGTGGGTTCTCAGCAGGCTGCCTTTGCTTTTGAAAAGCATAAGTTTTCTTGCAAACGGGAAGTTCTATTAGCTTCGCTTTATCCAAATCATTCAAAGATTTACGGCAACTCATGGCCTTATAGTCACCTGTAGGATTTTTCCAATCCAGCAGCTCGCAAACTTTTTTAGACAATTTCGAACGAGAGATGTCCGGATGATTGTGAATTATCTCCTGAATCTTAGCAATAGTTTCTTTGTCGAATTTCTTTCCTTGTGTTATCATAATAAAAGAATGATAACACATTCTTATACCCTGTGTCCAGTGAATTATCTAACCGCTTGTCAGGCACAGGGCCGGTGGAAAAATTCTCTACGACACTCTGGAAATCAATTTACTCCGTTTCCGGCTGCGCCGC
>PWZK01000157.1 GCA_003567495.1 Candidatus Brocadiaceae bacterium | reverse complement strand
GCGCATTTTCCTCAAATACCTGCAAAGCCTCTCTGAGCAACGTCAGTGCTTTATCTGAGTCTTCTTCAGCAATTTCTTCGGCCTGCTGCGAGAAACCAAAAGCCAGCTTTAAGGTTTCCTGTTCGGGACCTGCCGAAGCGCCAACGTCTAACATTTTGTGATAATTCCTTAATCCTTCTCCTGGGCGATTTCCCGTAAAATACAAAACAACCATCCCCGCAACGTAAACCAGCAGAACTGCTCCGACAATTTTAGCAGTTTTTCGGTTGAACATAATACAACTCCTTCGTATAATCTAAGGCTCGCTAAAATCCCCATATGGGAAGACTCTATTTCCGGGTGCCGATCCAGTTTTAGCTACAACAGCAGTGCCTTTTCTCACTACCCAAAGTGCTCAAATCTCTGGGCGCTGAATCTCTGATAACCGCCCCCAACACCCTCGCACATTGCAATCTTATATTCTTAGCGTAAGGAGCTGTGATGCCTCCCGGAAGCGATTTCTGATATTATAAAATGTTTTTAGCCAAACGCATACAACCAGATATGCTCACTCCTGTAAGGGACCGTTTCAGGATCATACCTTCTACCGGGCTTCTCATCCAGCACGTAGAACTGCGTTTTTGTCATGGCCCGATCGCCTGTGGTTTTCATCGTCACGTACAGATAATCCGCATCGTTTTCCGCTGTCACCGTACCGACAACAACAAATTTATTTTGAATTAGGTGCTCTGAATTTGCGGATCAAGGCGTATTTTGTCGACTTTTTCGAACATCGACAATTTGTTGTCGATGTTGCAACATTAAGCGCCTACGCATTTTCAGAGACTTCGCTCTGAAAATGGGGCGCCCTGCCTGCAGCAGGCAGGCTTCGACGCGGCAAACAGAGAAGCCCGCACCACAATTGCAGGCCCGAAGGGCCGACTCACCCGTAGCCCCGGATGCCCGAAGGGAACCCGGGTAAACCAGAGCACCCCCCCCGTACTGAGCCCCGACGGGGCGACTCAAGAAAGGTGTTCGCCCTGAGCTCGCCAAACCTTTGAATCGCCCCTGCGGGGCTCTGTTCCATTGTTTGCACGAGTTTCCCGGGGTTACAGCGCCCAACGACAGGGCGCCTCCACCCCGGGCTATGAATCAGACGGCCCTTCGGGCCTGAAGACAAACCTGCAACATTTTTTGAGCATCTCCGTAGCCGTTGCCGTTTGTCGTTGATTCCTAATTCCTAATCGCCGTCTCGATGTTGCGATATTAAGCGCCTAACAGGCTTATAGGAAGCGTTCCAGGCTTGCAGTGGGCACACTCAAGTTCCTCATTTCCACATACATTCACGCGAGAACGCCTGCGTTGCAAAGGACGGAGCCCTTAAAAGGGCTCACTACAAACCGGACAATAGCAATAGAAAATAAGCTGTAATACCCAGCACCTAATGTTATTGTACACCACCCATCGCTTTCTGTCAAGCGAGAATTTTGCGCTGAAAAGGGATGTACCAGGTAGATGGTGACCCCCTGACGGCAGTTACCCCGTTTGTTCTGCAGCTATTGCAGTATTGTCAGCGGTTCTTCATAACTGTCAAAATCGACCTTCACCTGTTTCTTTTTTCCAATATTATTTACGCTGATTACGGTGCCTTCCCCGTATTGCGGGTGCTCTATTTTGCCGCCAGGTTCGATGTCGCCAGGGGCAATATGACTTGATTTCGGCGTTTTCTTTACCCTGGCTCTTTTTCCTCCGGTTTTACCCGAGTCGGGCCGCATTTTTCTTTTTTTCACACGGCCACCAAAACGTCTGGAGCCGGAGTCAACCAACCCTTCCCAAAAAACACCTTCATGAGGCAGCTCAGTGAGAAACCGGGACGGGCCGGTGGGCTCAAAACGGCCTTTGATCATTCTTTCAGAAGCATAAGTGAGAAAAAGCAGTTTCCTCGCCCTTGTCATGCCGACGTGAAAAAGGCGACGTTCCTCCTCAAGACCCTCTCCCCCATCCCCCCCGGGATCGCGCTCCTCAACGGCGCGCAAATGGGGCAGTATATAATTTTCTACACCGGTTAAAAACACGACGTCAAACTCAAGCCCCTTTGCAGAGTGGAGCGTCAGCAGGGAAACGCTGTCGGTATCCGGCCGCCACCCGTCAACATCACTTGCAAGGACGCTCTGTTCCATAAACCCCGTAAGCCCGGCATCGGGGTTCTGATTCTGGTGCTGCTCGGCAAATCCCTTGAAATAAGCCAGAAGCTCTTCGGTCTCCTCTTTCTCGTCGCCGGAGATTGAAGCGAGATACCCGGTCCTTTCGATAACCGCCTCAACGACGTCTCTGACGTTTTCCGCGTTGCGGGAATATTCCGAGAGTTCGCTATAGAGCGCGGCGAACCCGGCCAGCGCCCCGGCGGCGCGTGAGGACAGTTTTCCGGTGATTTTTGTATCCATGACAGCGTCAAGAAGCGGGATATCGGCCTGATTCGCGGCATGCCCTATCCTATCAAGCGTCACGGCGCCTATGCCCCGGGTGGGCACGTTTATGATACGCCGCAGTGCTATTTCATCCCTGGGGTTTACGATCAGGTGTAAATACGCCGCTATATCCTTGATCGCCTTCCGATCGAAGAAGCCCGTGGTATCCACCACCTGATAGGGTATATCTTCTTTTGCAAAAACTCTTTCAAACTCCCCCGATTGATACTTGGTCCTGTAGAGGACGCCGACCGAAGGGCCGGCCCCGTTTTTATCCGTCAGTTCTCTGATCTTTTCAGCGACCCACGACGCTTCCTCCGGCGCGCCGTAGTGGCCCGCGACCACCACCGGCCGCCCTTCTCCCGCTTTTGTGTAAAGGTTTTTTTCATACCTTAATTCATTGAAGTTTATCGCATGTGAAGCCGCCCGAAGTATGTTGGCTGTAGAGCGATAATTGCGCTCAAGGCTTATTACCGAGGCTCCGGGGAATTCTTTTTCAAATTCCATGATATTCGCCATTCTCGCGCCCCGCCACGTGTATATCATCTGGTCGGGATCGCCCACGGCGGTGATGTTTCGGTGTTTGCCCTGCAGCGCGCGGGCTATAACGTGCTGGGCTAAATTTGTGTCCTGGTATTCATCGACCATGAGATGCCGGCAGTAATCCTGGCTGCGGGCGAGCACGTCCGGATATTCCCGGAACAGCTGCACGGTTTTCAAAAGCAGGTCGTCAAAGTCAAGGGCGTTGTTTTCGGCGAGTTTTTCTTCGTATGCGGCATATATGCGTGCCGCCTGTTCGTCCCAGTCAGACGCTGCTTTCCCGGCTGCTTCCTGCGGCGATTCCAGACGGTCTTTGTATGAGCTTATCGTATCGAGTAAATCACCCGGTTTATAGTATTGAGGATCCAGATTCAGGGCCTTGCAAAGGCGCCGCACAACGCGCAGCGAGTCGCTTCTGTCGTATATGGTAAAAGATGGATCGTAGCCGAGATGGTGAATGCGGCGTCGCAGCAGCATTGCGCAAAAGGCGTGGAATGTCTTTATGGTTACTCCGGCTCCTACCATTTCATCGACGCGCCGTGCCATTTCCGAGGCGGCCTTGTTCGTGAAAGTAATGCCAAGTATGCGGCCCGGCGGCACACCACGCTGAACCATATAGGCGACCCTGTGCGTGATAACGCGCGTTTTACCGCTTCCTGCGCCGGCTACCACAAGGAGCGGCCCGTCTCCGAATGTTACAGCTCTGATCTGACTTTCATTCAGGCCGGCGGTAATTTTGTTTTTTATAGTTTCGGGCATATAAGGAAACGTGTGCGCAACACTACCTTCCCTGAGTTGAATTGTTTTCGCACATCGACAATTCTTTGTCGATGTTGCGACATTAAGCGGCGCGACATTAAGCGGCCTATAGTTTTTCAAAGACCGCGTCTAAAACGCGTTTTCGCGCTGCGGCGGTTCTGTCACACAGAACTGTGACTTCGCGGCGAACGTCGCTTTCAATTTGCGGATCTTTCAGATATTTCAGGTTGACCTCCACGTTCAGCCTTCCGGCGGCGCATGCCGCTTCAGCCATTATCGCGCACACCCCGACGTCGGTGATCAGATAGGGATTTGCTTTTTGAGCGAGATTCTGAGCCTCTTCGGCGACGCTTCCGCACTGGCGCATGATATCCAACGGCACACGCATGGCTCCCTCCAACGCTTCTTTGAGCTTAAGCTTTCGGCATTTCTTTTCTTCCTCCGTGTTTTTCGGCAGCGTCTGGGCATCGGTAACAGCGCTGTATGCCAGCGCGTCCTCATCTATCAGGGCCGATAATTTTCTGCGCGCGCTCTTAAGCTTATCGAGACTTTTTTCTACATCCTCCCTGACGTTGGCGAATTTTTTCTTGCCGGTGGTAAAATTTGCAGCCATCTCGCCCATGGAGCAGGCCAGGGCGCCTGCAAGAGCGCTTACGCTGCCGCCGCCCGGTGCGGGACTATCCGATGCAGCATCGCAAAGATAAGTATCCAGAGTGTTTTTGATGTATTTTTTCATGATCAATCAAATATTTTCACTTCGGTTCCGGAAACTAAAAAATCATAGAGCTCTTCTACGTCTTCATTCGTCAGCCTTATGCAACCTTCCGATTCCATCGCGCCGATAGAGTCCGGGTCGCTGGTTCCGTGTATGCCGTATCCGGCGGCATCCGGACGATCCTCAAACCCTATCCAGCGTGTGCCGATAAGATGGCCCTCCTGCCCGTATTTTACCACACCGCCCCAGGGCGGATACCAGTCGGCCTCCACCAGCATCGAATCAACTGAAAAATTACCCGTCGGCGTCCTCCCGTCGCGTCCCAGTCCGACGGAATATTCTTTCACGTAATAGTCTTCTATGAAGAGTGTGAGCGTAAAATCGCTCTTATTTATAATTAACCGCGGCCGCCCTTCGATAACTTTTATCTCTTGATTTTCCCGTATCATTTCGGGCCGTGAAATATTGTTTATTCGAATAAGCATTCGCCAGTTTACCCCGTATTTCGGCCCTATGTGCCCCCCGAGAGTCTCGCCTCGTCTTACCGTATGAATCGTGGCGCCCCGGCGGTATGACGGGTCAAAGATAAGGCGGGCGTTTATTTTATCCATGGCCTCGGCGGATTTTTTGCGCAGATTCTTATCACCCGTGAGATATACTTCGGTCAAAAGCCTGCGCGACTCGACGAGATCACCCTTTTCAAGCAGCCCTCTGGCCTTATCGTAAAGAACGGAAGCAGACTCTTTCGGATTTCTTTCGGGAAGGATAAATGATAATACTTCGTCGGGGAGTCCGCCGACCTCCGGCGCGTCCCTTTTACTTTTTTTTGTGGCTTTTGTAGTGGAAGAAAGCGTGCGGCGATGCTCGATGCCCGGTTCGGTTGTTTTTTCTTCGGTTTGCCTGCGATCCGTTTCTTCCTGCACTCCGGTTCCCGGCGGCCGGTCTGCACCGTGTTCAGGCTCTTCTTTCCCGGCCCTTGACAGCAGCAGCGCGGCTGAAGTGCCAAGAATAACGAGCATAATAAATTTCTTCATTGTCTTTATCTCTTACCGGTTTCTTTGTAGTAGAATTGTTAATTTATTATAACCGTCCTGAGTGCGCAAAAACAACCTCATACTAATTCTTTTCAAGTTCGTTTTTGAAAAGAATTAGGCGCTTACATCTTCCGGGTGTGTTATGGTTCCGGTCACGGCGCTTGCCGCAGCAACGGCCGGATTGCAGAGATACACTTCACTTTCGGGGTCACCCATGCGTCCCCGAAAATTTCTGTTGGTAGTTGAGAGAGCACGCTCGCCCGCAGCAAGAATACCCATATGTCCGCCCAAACAGGGGCCGCAGGTAGGCGTACTGATGGCGCACTGTGCGTCAAGAAAGACGTCGAAAAGCCCCTCGTCCATGGCCGTGCGATATACCTCCTGAGAGCCGGGGAAAATTAAGGTTCTTACACCGGGGGCTGTCTGATGTCCCTTCATCACTTCCGCAGCGAGGCGCAGGTCGCTGATGCGCCCGTTTGTGCAAGAGCCTATGACAACCTGATCGATCTTTTTATTCCTGAACTCATTCACCGGCTTTGAGTTCGACGGCAAAAACGGCGCCGCCACCTGTGGCTGGAGCGAAGAGACGTCCCATTCGTATGTCATCTCGTATCCGGCGCCGGGGTCGCTTTCAAAAAACCGCACGGACTCGTCCGAATGTCTGCGCCTTTCGCCATGTTTCTTCCAGTAAGTTTGTGTTTTTTCATCCGGCACGATGATACCGCTTTTCCCGCCGGCTTCAATGGCCATGTTGCAAATGGTAAACCGGTCGTCCATCGGCAGCCCTTCGATTACCGGCCCGCAGAATTCCATAGCTTTATAAAGCGCTCCGTCCACGCCGATTTGCCCTATGGTGTGGAGGATAAGGTCCTTCCCGCCGACCCACCGCGGCAGCACGCCGATAAAGGTGAATTTTATCGATTGCGGGACGCGCAGCCAGACTTTTCCGGTCGCCATACAAGCGGCCAGATCGGTGCTGCCTACACCGGTGGAGAAGGCTCCGAGAGCGCCGTATGTGCAGGTATGAGAATCGGCGCCAATAATCAGTTCTCCAGGCCCCACTATACCCTGCTCTGGCAACAGCACGTGTTCTATCCCCACACGACCCACTTCAAAATAATTTGTAATGTCGTGTTCGCCCGCAAAATCCCTCAGCGTCTTTGACAACAAGGCGGCCTTTATGTCCTTGTTCGGCGTAAAATGGTCAGGCACGAGCGAGATATGATCTTTGTTGTGGACTTTTTTAAACCCCGCTTTCCGAAATTCATCTATCGCAATGGGAGCGGTAACGTCGTTGCCCAGGCACATATCTACGTCCGCAACTATATATTCTCCGGGCGACACGGACTCTTTGCCGCAATGGGCGGCCAGTATTTTTTCGGTTATGTTCATATTTTGTTGGTGCCGGAAATCCGGCCTGAAAGGTTTATATCATGTTCATCATTATATCCATGCACATTGCAAGGTTTTTTTCTTCAACTACGTGGGTGGCCCCCCCCCCTACTTCGCTGTTTTCGGGGCAAATAGCTATGGACACGCGGGCCAGTGAAAACATCGGTATATCCGCGGCACTGTCGCCCACGGCGATAACGTGCTTGGGAGCGGCGCCGCTTTTTTTCATGATTTTTGCAAGCACTTCTCCCTTGGAGTCATACGGCACATCAAGCTGCAGCTCGCCGGTAAGTTTCCCATCTTCAGCAATTGCCCTGTTGGCAAATACCTCTTTTATTCCGCACTCGGCGGCAAGCCGGCGGGCGACGCACATAAGCCCGTTGCTGATTACAACCGTATAGATATCTTCCTGGTTTAGTTTGCGCAGCAACTCCCGGCAGCCGGGCATCAGCCGGACTTCGGCGGCGGCCGAACGGAGCTGAGCCGCAGGTGCGCCACGCCAGGCCGCCACATCCAACCTCGCGAACTCATCATATCCGAGCTCCCCGGCCCGGTATCTTTCCCAATACGGCTCGCCGCAAGAACGCCAGGAGTTGTTTTTTCTATGCATAATCTCCCATACGGTAGGGTCGCAGGTCAGACACCCCTCCATATCGAAAGCTGCAATTTTCAACCCGCTTTTTTGAATGCCCTGCATCATGTTCAGCCCGCTTATTTCACGCGTTCCCAGCCTGTCTGCGTGCGGACACGCACAGGCAGATGGCGTGAGATGCGAAGAAATCAAACGCCATAATTCTTTGCGAAAACGGACTCGAAAAGAATTATATAAAACGTCTAACGACTACAACGCACGGCTATTCTTTGCAGAGAACACAAAGAACAATTTTAAAGCACACGTTTCCCGGGGTAGTGCCGGCAAAAGACCGCCGCCCCAACCCCGGGCTGTAAATAAATATCCCCTTCGGGGAAAAAGACTGT
>PWZK01000162.1 GCA_003567495.1 Candidatus Brocadiaceae bacterium | reverse complement strand
TTCGCTCTCGGACCATTTACGAGCCAGAGCTAAAAACTCATCTATCGCATCATCATACCTGCCCGCCGACCGGGATTCATCCTCCCACGCCCCCACAAGAGCGTCAAATTCTCCGGCGAAAACTACTTCTGGGTCCGGCTCGGATTCGACATCGGGCTCTGCGACCTCTCCGTTGCGCGGCGCTTCGGTATCTCTGACGGGCCACACCCCCCGGAGCCGCGGCAGATTGGCGCCTACCGTGAAAATCAACGCTGCAACGGCAAGAAAAAGCGCCAGTTTGGTAAGCGCCGGTGTAGAACCGGCTATTTTAGTTTTTTCTCTTCCGGCCGACGGCGAGTAATCTCCGGCGAGTGCGGAATCCGTGCCTGCAGGCACCAGGTCGCACGTCCCTGTATGCACAATCTCCCTGCACCTGTCCAGGTCGTCAATAAAACGCTGTATTGAATGATACCGTCTGGAAGGCGTTTTCTCCAGACATTTCATAATCGTCATGGATAGTTCGTGCGGAACAGAATGATTAATTTCGTGTGGCGCGGCAGGTTCTTCCGTGCAATTTGTAAAAAAATAGCCCGGCGGATGTTCAGAAGCAAAAGGCGCTTTTCCCGTCAGCATTTCATAACCAATAACACCCAGCGCAAAAATATCGCTCCGGGGAGAGGGCTTTTTTCCTTTTATCACCTCCGGAGCCATATATTTCGGCATACCGTAGCTCTCGCTGAAAAGGGCACCTGCACCGCTTTGCACGTCCACATCCATATCGACCATCATCACCTTCAACGACGGCCGGAGGGGAGATTCACCGTCCGGGATAAACACATCGGACGGCTTAAGATGGCCGCCGGCGATCTGGCGCCTGTGCGCGGCGCGCAGAGCCTCTGATATGTCATGCAGCAGCCGAATACTTCTATCTACACCCAATGGTTTACCCTTCATATCATCGGCAAGCGTGTGGCCGCCGGGATATTCCGTTACCAGAAAATAACGCCCGTTGCTCTTGCCGACTTCGATAACCCCTGCTATATTCGGATGCTCAAAAAGCGTTTCCTTTTCGGCCCACCGGTCATATACATACGCCTTGAACATTTCATCCTTACTCATCCAGGGGGACGCGATTTTAATCAGCACTTCAACCCCGCTCTGCGTATCTTCGGCAACGAGAAGACTCCCGAACGCGCCCTCTTTCAGTTTTTCCTTAATACGGTAGCGTTGAAACATGTCCGATTTGCTGCTGTTCTGGTCTTCCGTTTCCATTTTTTCACCCGTATTTTGTAGAAGTAAAACTTTTTCAAGAAACTCGAAAAAGTTTTGGCATACCAGTCTGGATTTTACGGCCATTTCAGGAAAACATGCGGGTTAATTGTTATGTCGTCCCTTCAGAGCCTGTTGCACAACTGCCGGCGGTCTCAGTATGTTGCAGCATATACGTCTTATAGGTCCTATAAGTCCTATACATTGCCTTAACTCTCTTTTTGTGCAACAGGCTCTTCAGCACTTTTTTTGCATGTTTGTCTCTTCGGTTCTTGCAAAATGCAGGTTAACCGCCATCAGGTATGCCCTGGCACTTGCCTCTATTATATCCGTACTCGTCCCGCGGCCGCGCTCGGATCGTCCGTCTCTGTCCAGCCTGACCGTGACCTCGCCCATGGCGTCTTTCCCGCCCGTTACGGCCCTGATGGTATAATCAGAAAGATTACACTCCATTTCCGTTATTCTGTCGATGGCCCGGTAAATCGCGTCGATGGGCCCGTCACCTGTCGCAGCATCGGTAATGACTTCACCGTCGTGGAGCTTCAGCTGCACCGTGGCGGTGGGAACCGTTCCCGTGCCGCTGGAAATATGGAAGCTCAGCAAATCGACCATGACCCGGACATCTTCGAGCGATTCAAGTTCCTCCCTTACAATCGCTTCAAGATCTTCGTCAAATATCTGTTTTTTCTTATCGGCCAGGTTCTTGAACTCTTCAAAAACATGTTCGAACTGCTGCTGATTGAGTTCAACGCCCAGCTCCACAAGTCTTTCTCTGAGAGCATGGCGCCCGCTGTGTTTTCCAAGCACGAGACGGCTCTTGTCCACGCCGACATCTTCAGGCGACATTATTTCGTAGGTCGTCCGTTCCTTTATTATACCGTCCTGATGTATGCCCGCTTCGTGGGCGAATGCGTTTTCCCCGACTATCGCCTTGTTGCGCTGCACCAGCATTCCGGTCACATTGCTTACCAGCCGACTGGCATGCATTATTTGCCTGGTATCTATGTTTGTATCCACATCGAAAATATCCCTTCTCGTGCGCAGGGCCATAACCACCTCTTCAAGAGAGCAATTACCCGCTCGCTCCCCTATACCGTTTACGGTGCACTCAACCTGCCTTGCGCCGTGACGTACGGCCTCCAGCGAATTTGAAACCGCCAGCCCGAGGTCATTATGACAGTGAACGCTTATCACCGCATCTTTAACGTTTTTCACCTCCTCCATAAGCATTGATATAAGATTACCAAAGTCCCACGGCATGGCATAGCCGACTGTGTCGGGGATGTTCACGGTCGTTGCACCCGCTTCAATAACCGCCTGGACCACCTCGCTGAGAAATTCCGGTTCCGTGCGGCTTGCATCCTCGGGGCTGAATTCAACATCACCGCAATACTCTTTAGCGTTCTTTACCCCTTCTACGGCCAGCTTCAATATTTCGTCCCGAGCCTTTTTCAGTTTATAGCGACGATGTATATCGCTTGTTGCCAGAAACACATGGATGCGCGGGTTCAGGGCGGGTTTAACGGCCTCCGCCGCCCTTTCTATATCTTCCGGCTTGCACCTGGCAAGGCCGGCTACACATATATTTTTCACGGCCCCCGCCACCGCCCTTACGCTTTCAAAATCTCCTGCTGAAGCTATGGGAAACCCCGCTTCAATGGCATCGACACCGAGACGCTCGAGCTGCCGGGCTACATGCACCTTTTCTTCAATGTTCATCGAGCACCCCGGTGCCTGCTCCCCATCCCTGAGCGTGGTGTCAAATATCTTCACGGTATCTTTTTTTCTCTCGTTCATTCTGTTTTTTCCTTGTTCGGTGTCTATGTGGCCTGGCTCGTGCTCAGTATAAGCTATCACACTATTTTAAGCCTTCCATACCGTTAATGTCAACCAAGGGGAATTTGCGCTGCATGCGTTTGAATGAAACAACACTTAGAGCTATAATATGCCCTTTGCGTACACGCATACGCGATTTTAATTCTCAGGGGGCTGTTGGTCAGAATGAATGTCATAATCAGAGCAGACTATGAAGAAATCAGCAGGGAAGCGGCTAATATCATATCCGCCGGTCTGAAGGAAAACCCGAAGACCGTGCTCGGGCTGGCAACCGGCGGCACTCCGAAAGAGCTTTACCGCCGGCTTGTGAAAGAATATAAAAAGGGCGAACTGGATTTTTCACAGGCCACCTCTTTCAACCTCGATGAATACGTCGGGCTCGGCTCTGAAAACAAGCAAAGCTACAGGTATTTCATGGAGAAACACCTTTTCTCACATGTCAACATGAAGACCGGGAACATCCATGTTCCGGACGGATTGGCGCCCGATCCGCAGTTGCATTGTATGGAATACGAGCGCATGATTGCCAAAGCGGGCGGGATTGACTTCCAGTTGCTGGGCATAGGCAGCGACGGCCATATCGGTTTCAACGAACCCGGCAGCTCGCTCGCATCGCGCACCGGTGTGGTTGTTCTGGCGCGGGAGACTATCAGAGACAACTCCCGCTTCTTTGATTCCGAGGATCAGGTGCCGCGTATGGCGATCTCGATGGGACTGGGCACGATAATGGACGCCCGCAAATGTATCATGCTTGCAAGCGGCGAAAACAAAGCAGAAGCCGTCAGAAAATGTATCGAAGGCCCGCTTTGTGCGATGACCCCCGCCTCAGTCCTGCAAATGCACCCGGATACAACCGTGATAATCGACGAAGCTGCCGCCTGTAAACTTGAAAGGCGGGATTATTACCTATGGCTTGAAAAAACGCGGCGAAAACTGCTATATAACTGAGAAATGACAAAACGCAAAAACATACTCAAAGCGATACGTTTCGAGCGCCCCGAATACGTTCCCATGGTTTTCCATATCAATTCGTCATGCTGGAATCATTACGACAACGACGCCTTGCAGGATTTGATGGAAGCTCACCCGTTTCTCTTTCCAAACTTCAAGCGGCGGGCGAAAATCGAAAAGCGCTACGGGCTCAACAGCCGTAAAGACGCCCCTTATACCGACCCGTGGGGATGTGTATGGAAAACAACCGAAGACGGGATAACAGGATCGGTGCACGAGCATCCCCTCTCCGACTGGAACAATCTGTCCTCCTGTACCCCGCCCGATCCGGAAAAGACGGATGGCATTTTCCCGATCGACTGGCAACGCATTGAAGCGGGGGTGCAAAAACAAAAGGAGGCCGGACAACTCGTTTGTGGCAGGCTCCCGCACGGACATACATTCCTTCGCCTGCAGGATATTCGCGGCTATGAGAACCTGATATACGACATGGCGGACGAAAGACCGGAATTATTCAGACTAACAAAAATGATCGAGGAATTCAATTATCGCTTGGTGCAGAAGTGGATAAAACTAAAACCGGACATGATGAAATTCCCGGAGGACCTAGGCATGCAGTCGGGGCCGATGCTCAGCCCCGGGAATTTCCGCAAATTTATAAAGCCGAGTTACCAGAAGCTTATGAAGCCGGCACGTGAGCAGGACTGCATTGTTCATATGCATTCGGACGGCGATATCCGCTCACTTGTCGATGACCTTATCGACGGCGGGGTCGATGTGATCAATCTGCAGGACCTGGTCAACGGTATAGAATGGATAGCAGACAGGCTGGCCGGCCGCACCTGCATCGACCTGGACATTGACCGGCAGGCCGTTACAGCGCAGGGGACGCCGAAGCAGATCGATAGTCTGATTAAAGAGGAAGTGGAGAAACTCGGAAGTGCCGCAGGCGGATTGATGATGATCTACGGTTTGTATCCCGGCGTTCCTCTCAAAAATATCGAAGCGTTGATGAACGCTATGGAAAAATACGCAAACCATTACTCTTGAGCGTCAGGACGGGTGGATGGCCCGCCTATTTCATAAACCAACGACAATGATTATCGTAGAGCCTGTTGCACAATCCCCGCACAGGGGAGATGTTAATTTTTTCCGTTCCTTCGTGCTCTTCGTGTTCTTCGTGGTCATTTTATAAATTAAAGCACGAGACGTTTTAATCCGTCTTTGAGCCTTTTTACGTTAAAATTTATCAAAATTACTTTGTTGAAATGGCCGTTCAACCTTCAACTACGGATGGGGCAACGTCGGTTTTTAGACCGGACTCAAACTTTCAAAAAACGGGGAATTTAAGAATAGTTTGGAATTGGTTGCATTAGAGTAAGGGAAATAAGCCGCCTGCCTGCTGCAGGCAGGCCTTGCTCATGCAGATGTCCAATCCAATGGTTGGGTTGGAGAATTATTGTGCGACAGGCTCCATAACGACCGTAACCAACAACAGGGAAACAAAAACATGAGTGAAGAGAAAGTAAGGGTAGGCATTGCAGGATGCGGGAAAATCGCCCGGACCGGGCATGTTCCGGGCATTCAGTCTTCCGATGCGGGGACTGTTTCAGCTTTATGCGACACGGATATCAACAGGGCAAAAGCGCTCAGAGACGATCAAGCGCCCGGCGCCGAGGTTTTCAGCAGTCTTGATGACATGCTGCAGGCTGAAATAGATGCGGTTTGCATATGCACTCCAAACAACCTGCATTATCCAATGACAATGAAAGCGCTGGAAGCCGGACTGCATGTGTTGTGCGACAAACCTATCGCCGCCGAACTGCCGGAAGCGACACGCATGGTCGAAGCCGCGAAGGACGCCGGTAAGACACTACATATCAACCAGTCGCTGCGTTACCACCCGATGTTTGTAACGATAGCGCAGCTTATAAATGAAGGGGCAATCGGAGAGCTGATCCACCTGCGTTGTATCAGGGGCGCCCCTCAAACTCCGGATAGGGGGTGGTCGAAGGGAGCATCAAAGGAATTAAAATCGGACATTCGAACCTGCGTCGATTCGTAGCCGATGTTTACGGTTAAACTGGTGGCCTGTCTCGATTTTCTGCGCTCGCTGGATTTGATTTCTTAAGCCCGCGATTACGTATTCTTTTTATCGCCGGCTCCCGGTCATTCCTTTTCCAGGAAAGGCAAAACAGGTTTGTAAGGACAGCCGGGAATGAGGCGTATTCCATCGGTAAATCCTTCCGGGCGGCCGGCCAGACATGACATCAGTTCGGTGCGCCAATTATTCAGTTCCGTTTTCAGGGCGGGTTCTCCCGCCAGATCGTGCTCTTCATCCCCGTCAACTCTCAGATCGAAAAGCTGTTCCTCTCCGGTGAAAGGCCGCCATATATATTTCTGCTTTCCATCTGTCAGAAAATGGTAAGCCTGCTCCTGGCCGTAGCAGGGCGCATGTTCTCCGTGAAGTATGGAACGGACGCCCGAAGCATCCCCGCGCAGCACGGGCATCAGCGACCTGCCGTCGAGTTGCTCCGGAACATTCACACCCGCCGCAGCCAGCACCGTGGGCATGATATCCTCCAGGCAAACGGGTGCGTCATTGCGCATACCGGATTCTATCCCGAGCTCCTCCGATGCCGAAATAAGAAACGGTATTCTTGAAGAGCCTTCATAAGGTTCGCATTTTCTAAAGTAATAATGGTCCCCGAGCATCTCGCCGTGATCGGAAGTAAAGATTATTATCCAGGGACGCCCGGCCCTTTCACTGCGCGCTTTGAATTCGCTGATTAACGGCCCAACTTGGTCGTCCAGATGCTTGATCAGTCCAAAATATCCTGTCTGTGCCCGCCGCAGAGCCTCGCCCTTAAGGTTTACCCTGTGCGCGGCCATCTCAACTTCATCGCTGTCGCCGGGGGACGGTCCGCACCAATCTCCGATCACCGGGGCCGGCATATCCGCCTCAAAATATCTGTTAAAATACTCTTCCGGCGGGATCAAGGGAGGATGAGGTGCATAGAATGACGCTGTGAGAAACAGCGGCTCGCCGCCGGCCGTGGCAGAGAGCAATTCGCGCGATTTATTTACAACCCAATGCGTCGGGTGCAGAGAGTCGTCATACGGCCAGCTTTCGGCCTCCCATCCGTTGAAATCGGGCAGGCTGCGGAGTGTTTCCAGCCCGGGCACGGCACGTTTAAGCATTTTTGCGTATTCGTCGTCTTCGACATAGGTGGAGCCGAGTATCCGTTTTTGAAAACCATAACTCTTCTCGTATGGAGACTGGTGCATATATCTGCCGACAATCGCCGTGCGGTAACCGTTTTCGCCGAGAAGTTGAGGAAAGGTTTTCTCCTCTATCGGGTATCCATTTTTGTATCCAACCATCCCGTTGGATGAAGGATGCAGTCCGGTCAGCAGCGATCTTCTCGCCGGTATGCATGAAGCGCAGGTTGAATAAGCCTTAGCAAATTGGACCCCTTCCGCCCCTATGCGATCGATATTGGGGGTTTCAACCACCGGATGATTTTCGATGGAAAGACAGTCACCACGCATCTGATCCGGCATTATGAGCAGTATGTCAGGTTTTTTTTGCATGTCCATTCTCACTTCTCGGGCGCTTAATATAGTGACATCGACAATAAAACTTTTTTAAACAACACGAAAAAGTTTTAGTATAACGACAACGGCGAGACGGCAATTACGAATGAGGAATTAGTTTGAATTTGTAATTTTCTCTGCGTATGCATAGTACCGCGCCGAAGGCGCGGCAAAAAGAGAAGCCCGCACCACAATCACAGGCCAGAAGGGCCTAAAAACAAACCTGCAACATTTTTTTGGCATTTCCGTA
>PWZK01000209.1 GCA_003567495.1 Candidatus Brocadiaceae bacterium | reverse complement strand
TACGCTGTCCGGGCATCGGTTTCCTATGGCTTCGCTTCGGTCCGTTGGACCTTCGCTTTGCCATAGGCTTTAGCATGACGCGCCGTTGGCGCTGAAAGAAGTTGCGTTTTTATTTTTCGAATTTTGATATATAATTTTGGATTTATTTGTAACTTGAGATTTTGAATTTGTAATTTCTCTGCTATGCACAGTACTGCGCCGAAGGCCTGCCTGCTGCAGGCAGGCGCCCCATTTTCAGAGCGAAGTCTCTGAAAATATATACATTGCAACATGACACCACTTCCATTGACATTTCCGGGCTGGATCGCCGCAGCCGTAGCCGCGACAATTATCGGCATGTCTAAAGCGGGGTTCGGAACCGGGGCAGGGATAATAGCGGTTCCGCTGCTTACACTTGCAACTGGAAGCGCGCAGCACATGCTGCCCGTTCTGCTTCCCGTGCTTATATGCGGAGATGTGTTTTCTATAGTGCATTACAGAGGAAAAATAAACCGGAGGGTGCTTTCAATGCTCGCAGGGGGCTGCATCCTGGGGGTAGCGGCGGCTTGGGCCGTGCTTCGACACCTCGGAGACCTTCAGGAGGTATCACTTGGCTCCACCACGCTTACCGGCACGACGATACTTAACAGGCTCGTAGGCGTCATCTGTGTTTCTTTCGTTCTCGTTCAGATGTGGCGTTTTTTTTCGGCACGGGGGCTCGAAGAGGATACGCCCCCCTACCGTCCGGCTATCATGCACGGCCTGGCGGTCGGGACGGCTGCAGGACTTACGTCCACTCTCGCTCACTCGGCCGGCCCGATAATAGCTGTTTTTATGCTGCCACAAAAACTCGAAAAAAGCGTTTTTGCGGGCACGGTGGTAGCATATTTTTTTGTGGGCAACCTCATAAAAGTCATACCGTTCACCGCGCAGAACATGTTTACGGCCGAACGCCTGAGCACTGCAGTTGTTCTCTTTCCCTTTGCCGCCGCGGGCACGCTGCTGGGTCTGTGGCTTAACAAGAGAATAAAAGGCGATCATTTTATGATGGCGCTTTACGCGTTGACCCTTATAATGGGAATGCGGCTCCTGTTCTGACACGACCCAAACGCCACAGGCCGGCTTCAGTCATAACTGCGGCCGCGTTCGACGAGATTATACCAGCTGGTATAGATAACGGGTATTACGAGAAGCGCCAGCGTTCCGGCGGCGGCTATGCCGCCCATCTGTACGAGCGCCAGCGGGCGAAATATCTCGCCCCCAAAACCGAGCCCCAACGAGAGCGGAATCATAGCGGCTATCGTGGTGAGATTGGCCATCAGAAGCACCCGGAACCTCAGCTTGCATGCGTCATACACGCGCCGGGCGGGCGGAAGATGCCGAAATTCCGATCTGGTCGCATAGTCCAGCACTATAATGGCATTGTTAACCACCATTCCCACCAGCATTATCATCGCCATAAGCGAGAATACGTTAAGCGCCACGCCGCCAAGTATCAGCGCCAGAACGACGCCTACGAACGAAACCGGTATGGTGAGTATGATGATTACAGCAAGGAAAAACGACTCAATAATTCCGGCTGTGCCAAGGAAGGTAAGCACACCGGCGGTCGCCATTGCCTTGAAAAGCTCAGCAAAATTATCGCGCATCATTTCGACTTCTCCGGCAAATTCTATTCTAACGTCGTCTGGAAGCTCCAGCTCCCGATCCAGCGCGTCGCCTATATCCGCCCTGACCTCGCCCAGCGTTCGCTCACCGGTCAACTGCGAACTCACGGTTATCAGGCGCCGCCGGTCTTTCCTCATAATCGAAACCGGGCCGGCGACATACTCAAGCGCGCCCAGCTCCGTTACGGGCACCATCCGCCCGGTAACCGGCGAGCGCAGGAACATGTTTTTCACATCCTCGCCCCAGCTCCTGTATTCCTCCAGAAGGCGCACCCTTATATCATATTCTTCACCGCCGTCGAAAAGCTGTGTCGGGGTCGTGCCGTCTATAAAAGTTCGCAGCGCGACGCCGACCTCGCCCGCATCGAGCCCGTGCCTGCTGAGCATAGCGTGATCGGGCGTAAAAACAATGTCCGGCCGGCCCGTACGGTATGACTGGCCGACATCAGTGGTTCCGCTGGTGGCAGCCGTTATCTCCACAACGCGAGCCGCCACTTCCTGAAGCTTTTCGATATCGGCGCCGTATATATCGATCGCTATCGGGTCTTCGCCCGGCCCCCCCATGGTCTCGGTGGTTGTGGTAAGCTGCACCGAATGAACGCCCGCAAGATGCGGCCTGAGCCGGTTCAGGATCTCGTCAACCGGCTCTGGCCTTTCCATGGCATCGATGATAGCCACAGAAACCTCGCCGAGATGCGAGCCGGAAGAAACGCCGCCCAGCATTCCCGACGTCATTCCCACACGAGAATAATAGTTTTCAAGGTAACCTTCGGGGACATGTTCCTCGATAATCCGCTCTATCTCAAGGATCCGGTCCGCGGTCCATTCCAGAGAACTGCCAAGGCCGGTCTCCACAGTGATTCGAAACGAGCCCTCGTCCGAACGCGGGAAAAATTCAGCTCCTACCACCTTAACCATACCGACCAGTGAAATCATTACGAGCAGCACTGTAATAAATAGAGTAGTTTTTCGCCAATGCAGGCACCACTCCAGCACGCCGAGATAATTCAGCTTAAGCCACTCGACCGATCCCTGCCAGAGTTTCGGCAGAAGGTGCAGAAGCGATATCAGCCGGCTCCCGTTTTTTGCCTCGCCGTGTCTGAGCAGCGCGCCGCACATCATCGGCGTGAGCGTAAAAGAAACAAGCAGCGATACGGTAGTTGCAAAGACGATTGTAAGGCCGAATTCGGTAAAAAAGCGCCCGATGATTTCACCCATAAATGCTATAGGCAAGAAAACAACCAGGTTGGTGGCCGTTGAGCTGATAATGGCAAGCCCTATGTCTTTTGTCCCGGCCACGGCGGCATCCGCGGGAGCCATGCCCTCTTCTATCAGACGGTGAGAGTTCTCCAGTATCAGGATCGAGTTGTTCACCACGATACCAACCGACAGCGCCAGCGCCGTAAGCGTGAGGATGTTCACACTCACTCCGGAGAACATCATAAATGTAAATGAGATTACCAGCGCGGACGGCATAACGACTCCGGCGATAATAGTGCCGCGCCATGAGCTGAAGAACAGATATATTGCCAGGGCCGTGAGCAGCATCCCTATCAGAATATTGTTTCGCACATTGGACAGGGCGCCGCGAATAAAATCTGCGGTGTCCTCGGTAACGAAAAGTTCTATATCATCCGGAATTACGGCGCGAAGCTCGGGCAGCAGGGCGTTAACTCTGTCGGAAATCTCTACATCGTTGGCGTCGGCCTGCTTCTGTATGCTGAGCACCACACTCGGCCGGCCGTCGGCCCGCGACCTATCGGTTTCGTCCTCAAACGTATCCACGACCTTTCCGAGGTGTTTTACGTAAACGGTGCTGTGGTCGTTGAAAACAACCGGGACGTCGGCAATATCGTCGATGTCGACAAATTTCCCGACCGTCCTTACCGCGTATTCCATAAACGGCTCCCTGACGTCACCGGCCGATATTTCAACGTTAGCCGCCCTCAGAGCGGCGCCGACCCGGGCGGGGGATATTCCGTATGCTCTTAGTTTGATAGGATTTAAAAGTACATGTACCTCGCGGCGCCGTCCCCCCGTTATGTCGACATCGGCCACGCCCGGTACCTGGGCAAGCGGGTCTTCCAGGCGGTCCTCTGCGATTCTGTAAAGTTCGTTTACATCATAGGGGCCGGTCAGAGCGAGCGTAACGACCGGAAACTGCTCAAAATCGAACTTTCTGACCATAGGATCTTCCGCATCGCCGGGCAGCCTGGCACGAATCATATCGATCTCGTCGCGCAAATCCATTGCTTTGATATCGATATCTTCATCAAGGTCGAACTGGACCATTATAATCGACAGGCCGTGCTGAGAATACGACTGTATCTCCTCAACGCCCGACACCGTGCTTATTGCATCCTCGATTGTCGTGGTGACTTCGGCCTCGATCTCTTCCGGCGTGGCACCGGGATAGGTGGTAATAATAACTGCAACGGGAAGGTCTATATCGGGGAATCGCCTCACGCCCATGGTCAGATACGACAGCGCACCCATAATCACCGCGATAAGCACAAGCACGGTCGTAAGCACCCGCCTTCTGATAAGCGCTTCTAAAACGGCCATAATTTAAAGCTCCGTAGTATGATTAACCATAACTCTCACCCTGTCACCGTCACGGATATCGAGTCGTGGATTCAGGATTATAAGTTCATCGCCGCTCATACCGGGTGCAACCACTTCCACCCAATTTTCCACGCGCAGCCCCGCCTCTATTTCGACCTCTCTCACGACGCCGGCGCTATGGCCCGGATTCCCGCTTTCCTCTCCATCCGCCACAACAACAAATATACGGCAACACCCCGCCTCGGTCATTCTCAGCGCCGAGGAGGGAATTGCGGTGGCACGCTCGCGCGACTCCACGGGTATGCGCACCCTGGCATACATGCCCGGTCTCAGAAGCCACCTGCCGCCGTCCGAATCATTTTCAGTGCGTGCATAGACGCTGAAAAAACGGTGCGGGTCCTGCGTTTCGGGGCTTATACGCACTATTTCAGCGTTTCGCCACCTTTCGCCCCCCTCCAGCCTGAACTCGATCTCCCGTCCGACCGAGAGGTGTTTGACCGCGCCTTCAGGAACCTGCGCCTCGATTTCAATTACGGTCATGTCGGTCAAAGTGATTAGCGGCAGGCCGGCAGACATATACTCGCCGGGGTCAACCTCGCGCGCAGAGACCTGCACGCCCCCGGATTCGTAATCGAGCTCCTTACGCTCGGGCGCCCTCACTTCGGTAAACTCAAGCCGTGATCGCGCTTTCTGCAGCGTCGCCCGGGCATCCTGCAGCGCGGTAAGACGCGCCTCTACAGCGTCTTCAGACACTACGCCGCGCTCGAGAAGGTTCTGGAAACGAGCGTAATTTTTCTTCGCCTCCTCCGTGCGCGTTTCAGTAGCGGCGATATCGGACTCTATATCATTTTTTCTGAACTCGGCCAGCAGCAGGCCGGCCTCGACGGTATCGCCCACATCTACAAAAACATTTTCGACCTTTTCGCTCAGATTTGCGCGCAGTATGTAGCGGCGCGGCGCACGGAGAGTGGAATCGGCATGCAGGTACTCGACGAAATCTTTCTTCTGCGGATTGGCGGCCGCGACGGCCTTACCTTCCCGGCGCTCGATATCCTCGATGCTGAGGATATCCAGTGGATCCTGAGTCGCTCTCAAGTATGTAACGCCTGCGAGCGCAGCAAACAACAGAAATGCAACAACTCCCTTGAATACTCTTTTTTTTAGCAGCTTCCGATCCATTGTATCTCTCCTCGTCGTTAATCATACGGCACGCCCGTATTACTGTGCCACATTTGCAAGTTCGCCGGTCGCCCTCTGAAGCGCCAGTTCGGCCGTTTTTTGTCGATAGATCGACCTGTAAAAAAAACCGCGGGCGCGAGTCAGCGCCGAACGCGCGTCCAGAAGTTCTATTTCGGTATTTATACCTTCCCTGTAGCCTTCATCGACAAGCCTCTGGGTCTCTTCGGCGCGCTGCAGGTTAAGCTGCTGGGAGCGGACCATTTCTCCGGCGCTTTCGATTTCCAGCAGGGCATCCTGCACCTCTTTTATTGCGCGCTGCTCGGCATCGCCGAGCATGATGTTTTGACGTCTCAGCTGCGCCTTTCTCTGGATAATCGCCCCTTCGCGCGAGAGCCCGTCGAAAAGCGTCCAGTTCAGGCTAAGGCCCGCCCGCCACTCGCCTCCCCAGTCGCTCCTTGTCGATTCATGCGGATCGGGGCGCGCCCAGTTGTAACGATAGAAGGCGTCAAGACGCGGGAAGTAGCGCGTCCTGGTTTCGGCAAGGGCCTCTTTTTGCAAATCAGCTTCAATGGTGGCCTGGAATATATCGGGTCTGTTCTGAAACGCCACACCTACGGCCTCCTCGAAGGTGGGCGGCTCGATCCCGGTTTCCACAAGTTCGCCCGAAAGAATGACCTCACTTTTTTGCGATGCGCCCATCGCCCTGAAAAGCGCCGTAACGGCGCTCCGTTTCTCTTTCCGCTCCTCTATAAGCGAAGCCTCAATGTTCGAAACCTCGACCTGAGCGCGCAGAACGTCGTAGTCCCTGGCAAGCCCCTCGTCGCGCCTGGCCCTTGCCGCATCGAGCTGAGCGACGGCGGACTCGAGCGCAGCCTCCTCCACAGACACCAGCTGTTCCGCGAGCAAGGCGCCGTAGTATGCGTTTGACACCTGGAATACGGCATTTTCAACTGCACCCCGAACGGCCTCGTCGCCGAGATAGGCATAGAGCCTTGCAGCACGCTGTGCCACCGGGATGGCGCCTCCCTGGTAAAGCGGCTGGGTTACGTCAAGCGCAACGTTATAAGTATCGCGGTCCCCCACGTCAAATGATTCAGGCCCGAGATCAATGCTCGCCACCCTGTCGAGCCGGGTATAACCGCCGCTTATCCTTGCATCGGGCAGGGCGGCCGAATATGCCTCCACCACTCTGCCGCGGCCCTCGGCTTTCATCTCGAGCGAAGCCAGCAGCGAGGGGCTGTGTGAGAGCGAAAAACGCACGGCGTCGGCCAGCTCCAGCTTGCCTTCCAGACGCGGGGCATGTTCTTCTTCCTCCCCCCTGCGCCAGCGCTCATAGCTTCGCTCGCGCCGGTTGTGAAGGGAATCGTAATACTCGGAACGGCCTGGCACACAGGCGCTTGCGGCAAACAATAACGACATACAGACGACACCGCTTAACATGATTTTTGCCGGTTTCATAAGCATTTTCAACCCTTTTTTTTCGATGAACCTTGCAAATACTGAAAAAAATCACGAATTCAAAATCATAAGTTCCAAATAAATCCAAAATTACAACACCAAAATTCAAAACAACCGTGGCTATGCCAGCACACCGCGGAAAATCATTCTTTTTATTTCCTCGACATCGGGATCCGCCGGTCCGTCGCCCGGCCCCGGCCAATTTCCGGCGAGTATCATGCGCGTTATACCTTCAAAAAAAAGCGTCAGCAGCCTCGGGTCGGCATCCACAAACCGTCCACTGGAAACCCCCGCGCGGAAGACGTCGTTTAACAGGCTAACATATTCGGTGTATGTTTTTCGCCCCTCTTCAGTGAAATAATCATTTGAGGGCGATTCCCACAATATGCGGGAAAATATTGTAAAAAACTGCCGGTGAGAGTTAAAAAACTCGAATTTGGCCCACAATATTTTTTCAAGCTGTTCCACGGGGTCGTTTATATGCTTCAGCTCCCCCTTGATTCTGTCCATGTACTCGGCAGCCCTGATCCGGATAAGTTCGTGATAAATCGCCGCCTTGCTTTCAAACATGTTGTAGAGGGTCCCGACCGCAAACTCCGCGCGGCGTGCAATATCCTGAACGGAGGTTTCATGATACCCGCGCCGGCTGAAAAGCTCCTCGGCGGCCAGCAGCACCTCCCCCCGATGCCGATGCCGCTCGCGCTCTCGTCGTGTAATCGCCGACCCAGCCATATTGAACGCTCCCTCATATAATGAATACTGATTCATACTACATTATAGCTTTTTGCAGCTTGCGGGTCAAGAATCTGTTGGACAACTGACAGCGTATATATTCAGTGAACCCCGTTAAAAGTAGCGCAGGCGTCCTCGCCTGCGCTACAAAAGGCAACCATGTAGTAAACCAACGTGGCTCACTGAACACTTACCTGACAGCGGCCTCAGCATGCTATAGCATATACGTCCTATAGGCCTCTTAACATTTTCACACTAACAACAAATTGTCAGTGTACATAACATAGTTAAGCCGTTGCCGTTGCCGTTGCCGTT
>PWZK01000284.1 GCA_003567495.1 Candidatus Brocadiaceae bacterium | reverse complement strand
GTTTACTACATGGTTGCCTTTTGTAGCGCAGGCGTCCCGCCTGCATCGTACGGGAGGCCGGGGCGCTGCACAAAAACGAATGCAGGCGAGGACGCCTGCGCTACTTTTAACGTGGTTTACTGAATATATACGGACCTATATGACCTATAACTATCCGTTACCATTTTTTTGAGGGAAGCAGATATGTTCGTAATCGGTGAAAGAATAAACGGTATGTTTGGAGACGTGAAGCGGGGGATCGAAAATCGCGATAAATCGATAGTACAGCAGGTCGCACGCCGGCAAATCGAGTGCGGCGCCGATGCGCTGGACATAAACGTGGGCACGGCCAGGGGAAAGGCGATGGAGAATATGCTCTGGCTTGTCGAATGCGTGCAGGAAGTCACAGATGTGCCGTTGTGTATCGACACCACCAAATATGACGTGATGGCCGAGGCATTGAAGGCATGTGAGTGTCCACCGATCATAAACTCTTCCAAGTCCACCGAAGAGCAGCTTGACAGCTTTGTCCCGCTTGCTGTCGAAAACAGCGCTCAGCTCATAGCGCTGACTATCGATAAAAGCGGCGTGCCAAGCGATGCCGACAGCCGCGTTGCCATGGGAGCCACCATAGTTACCAAGGCGATGGAATACGGGCTGGACGTTACCGATCTATACATAGACCCCGTGATCCTGCCCGTAAACGTGGCGCCCAAGCAGCCTGTAGCAGTTATGGAAACGCTTCGTCAGCTCAAGGTGCTCAGCGATCCCCCGCCGAAGTTCATACTCGGCCTTTCAAATGTAAGTCAGAGCTGTAAGCTCAGGAGCCTGATTAACAGCACGTATCTTGTAATGGCGATTTCCGCGGGCCTGGACGGTGCGATAATGGATCCGACCGACCGGGAGCTGATGGAAGCCGGAATTACCGCCGAGCTGCTCATGGAAAAGCAGATTTATTGCGATGATTATATCGCAGCATACCTTGGCAACCGTTAAAGTGTCGGCGGTAAGACAGTTGCACAAAAAAAGAAGTAAGGCGTTGTATAGGACTTATAGGACCTATAGGGCCTATATGCTACAACATACTGAGACCACTGGCAGTTGTGCAACAGGCTTACTGAAAAAATACTATGAACGCTACCGAAGCCGCTACAAACTGGACTCTGCTCGGGCTTCTAAACTGGACTACGGAGTATTTCAGGAAGCTCGGGGTCGAGGACGCGCGCCTTAATGCAGAACTGCTGCTGAGCGAGGCTACCGGGCTTGATCGAATAATGCTTTACGCACGGTTTGAAGAGGTTGCTTCGCCGGGAGTCATCGATCGTTACCGCTCGATGGTGAAAAAGCGGGCACAAAGATGTCCTTTGCAGTACGTGTTGGGATATAGCGAATTTTACGGACGTCGTTTCAACGTTGAGCCATCAGTGCTTATACCCCGCCCGGAAACCGAATTGCTTGTAGAAAGGTGTCTGAAACTGCTTCCGGAAGGCGGAGGGGCGGTTCGAACGGCTGATATAGGCACCGGCAGCGGTGTCATCGCCGTGACGCTGGCGGCTGAAAGAGAAAACCTGTCATGTTATGCCACCGATATCAGTCGCAAGGCACTTGACGTAGCCGGTGCAAACTCCCGAATGCACGGGGTTGATGAACGCGTCGTTTTCCTGGAAGGTTCTCTTCTCGACGCCCTGCCGTCCGGGGTGAAGACCGGCGGGGAGCCTCTTGATCTGCTTGCTTCCAATCTGCCTTATGTGCCTTCGAAAGACATCGGGGGACTGTCGCCCGAGGTCGGCCGGTGGGAACCCGAGGGAGCCCTGGATGGAGGGCCTGAAGGCCTGGTATTGGTAAGAGAGCTTGTAAAAAGTGCAGCGGATGTTTTGAGCTCGGGGGGATGGCTTGTGCTGGAACTCGGGCGGGGACAGGCCCGGCAGGTCGCCGCCATGATAGAGGGGACGGCGCAGTGGTGTGCTCAAAGCTTGAATATAATAAAAGATTACGGTGGAAACGAACGGATATTGTCTGCAAAGAAAAAGTGATGCGAGTAATTCCACATTCTACATTCCAGATTCCGGCTTGTCCGGGTTGGGGATACATTCAATGTCTGAAGTGATTATCGAAGGCGGCAAACAGCTGCGGGGCGTGATTGATGTCAACGGCGCAAAAAATGCGTCTTTGCCGATTATGGCGGCCACGCTTCTTACCGAGGGCAAGACGGTTCTGGACAGGGTGCCCCGGCTTACCGATGTGGAAACGCTTGCGAAGATCCTGCGGTCGCTGGGCGTGTCGGTTGAACGGACAAGTTCGCATACTATGGAACTCAAGCCCGGTGCGGATATAATCTGTGATTGCCCGCACGATTACGCGATTTCAATGCGGGCGGGCATATGTGTTCTGGGCCCCTTGCTTGCAAAAACGGGGCGTGCGAACGTCCCTTTGCCGGGCGGGTGTGTGCTTGGCGACCGTCCCGTAGACCTGCATCTGAAAGGTCTAAGGGCCATGGGGGCGGATATTCGTCAGAAGGGGGGCTTTATCATGGCCACCGCCGACCGGCTGAAGGGAGCCCGCATTTATCTGGGTGGCCCGCACGGCTCAACGGTACTTGGCACGGCCAATATCATGATGGCGGCCACCCTGGCCGATGGCGTCACTACGATAGAACATGCCGCCTCGGAGCCGGAAATATGCGATCTTGCAGATTACCTGCAAAAGTGTGGCGCTTCTATTTCCGGCGCAGGCACGCATACAATCAGGGTGGAGGGTGTCAAACGCCTTGAAGGGTGTCTGCACCACGTAATTGCGGATCGCATAGAAGCCGGCACCTATGCCTGTGCTCTCGCAATTTCCGGCGGTGAGATCACGCTTCGCAACGTTCGACCCGGACATATGGCGGCGCTTCGGGATGTGATGGAAAGCATGGGAGTTGATTTTGAGCTGGACGTAAATACTATAAAAGTGTGCAGGGAAGGGCCGTTGAAGGCTACCGATTGCACGGCTTTGCCGTATCCGGGCTTGCCTACCGATATGCAGCCCCAGATTCTTTCAGTGCTGACCGCTTCAGCCGGGACGAGCGTGGTGACCGATTCGGTTTATCCGGAGCGTTTTACGCATGTCGGCGAGCTGGTGCGCCTGGGTGCAGATATAGTCCGGCAAGGCCCGCAGGCGGTCATACGCGGTGCGGCCGAATTAACCGGCGCCTACGTGAGGGCCAACGATTTGCGCGGAGGAGCCGCGCTTATCGTGGCCGGGCTTGGTGCGGATGGGACAACTGTCGTTTCAGGCATAGAACATGTTGACAGGGGATACGAGGGCCTGGATGAGAAATTGTTCAGGCTGGGCGCAAATATTGCGAGAAAAGGCGCATCGTCGCTTCAGGCCGGACAGCTGCAGCTTCCCTTTGAAGGACATCAACCAAAAACTGACAATTGAGGTGCATGCAATGCAAAAACTATACATCAACGGCAAATGGACCGATGCGGGGAGCGGGGAAACGTTTGAATCTTACAATCCGTCAACCGGGGAGGTTATCGACACCGTGCAGGCGGCTTCTTCTGCGGACATTGACATGGCAATGTCCGCGGCACGCGCATCTTTTCACGACTGGACGGTGACCAATGTAACCGAAAGGGCCGAATACCTGCGGCGCTATCTATATGCGCTACGCGAGGAGAAGGAGGAACTGGCCAAACTCGTTACGCGGGAAACGGGTAAGACCCTGTCGGAATCCGCAGGCGAGATCGAAGACGCTTTGAACCTCAGTGATTACCTGGTAGGTGAAGGTAAGCGTTTTTTCGGATATGTAACACCTTCCACAATGAAAAATCGTCTTGCCTACACACAGCGCTGCGCTTACGGCGTGGCGGCACTGCTTGCTCCCTGGAATTTCCCCGTCAGCATCATTGTCTGGAAAATGATGCCCGCTCTTCTCTGCGGAAATGCGGTGGTTATAAAACCGGCAAGTACCGCTCCTCTTACAGCCGGTGCTCTGGTGTCTTTTGGAGAGGATATTTTTCCGCCGGGCATCGTAAATCTGATTACGGGGGGGGGCGGTTCAGTCGGAAAACAGATAATCTCTCACGATGAGGTAGATGTGGTAAGTTTTACTGGCTCCACGGAGGTGGGGAAAAAAATAAAAAACGCTGCGGGTCTCAAAGAGGTGGGCCTTGAGCTTGGCGGGAAAAATCCGGCGCTTATTATGCCGTCCGCCGACATTCGCAAGGCAGTTAATGATACCGTAAGCGGTGCTTTCGGCGTGGCCGGCCAGAGATGCACGGCTACCAGCAGGGTTATCGTGCATGAAGATATAATTGATGCATTCAAGCCGTTGCTGCTGGAAAAAACAGGGGCGCTGAAGGTGGGCGACGGCCTGGATCCGGGGACCGACATGGGGCCGCTTATTACTTATGGCCAGGTTAAGGCCGTAGACGGATATGTAAGGGGTGCGATCGAGGCCGGAGCAAGGCCACTTTGCGGGGGAGAGGCGTTGGGAGGCTGTTATTATTCGCCGACCATTTTTGACCGGGTTAGCACCGATATGCAGATAGCCCGGGAAGAAATTTTCGGCCCGGTTTTGTGCCTGTTTACATGTTCTTCACTTGAAGAAGGGATACACATCGCAAATGACGTTCCTTACGGTCTTTCTTCGGCCATTTATACACGTGATTTGAGGGAAAGCTTTCGTGGCACCAACGAACTGGCCTCCGGCATCGTCGTGGTTAACAACCCGCCTGGCGCCGTGGAGGCCCATCTGCCCTTTGGCGGCGTAAAGGAAAGCGGTATAGGCAGATCGGGAGGGATAGAAGGGATAAACGAATTCAGCCGCACCAAAACGGTTTATATCGACTACTGACCCCTGATTCTCATAAACCGTTTTGGTTTACTGAATTTATACACAAAAACGACCAGAGTTGGCGGGGAGAAAAAAATGAAGGTAGATTTTGCTAACCTGAATTATCAGTATGAGCTTTATAAAGATGAAATAGACGCCGCTATACAGGAGGTACTGGACAGCTCGCAGTACATCATGGGCCCGCAGATCGGGGAGATGGAGAAAAAACTGGCTGATTTTACCGGCGCCGGACACTGCATTTCTTGTGCTTCGGGCACCGATGCTCTGCAACTTGCGCTCATGGCACTGGAGGTCGGTCCTGGAGACGAAGTAATAACAACTCCTTTTACTTTTATCGCTACGGGTGAGATGGTCGCTCATCTGGGCGCAAAGCCTGTTTTTACGGATATAGATGAGCTAACTTACAACATTGACCCCGGGCTTATAGAGAGTGTCATAACGCCGAGAACCAGAGCCATTATGCCGGTCAGTCTCTTTGGTCAGCCGGCGGACATGAACGAAATAAACGCGGTAGCGTCTGATTACGGCCTGCCGGTGATAGAGGACGCGGCGCAGAGTTTTGGGGCGATATACAGGGGCGAAAAGAGCTGCAATCTTTCGCATGTCGGCTGCACAAGTTTCTTCCCTGCTAAACCTCTGGGATGTTATGGCGACGGGGGGGCCGTCTTTACCAGCGACGATGCACTGGCGGAAAAGCTGCGAAGCTTGCGCGTGCACGGACAGACGCAGCGATATCGGCATGCGCGTGCCGGTATATGTTCGAGGATGGACACCATTCAGGCGGCGGTTTTGCTGGTGAAACTGAAACACTATCCCCGGGAACTGGAAAAAAGGCGCCGCGTGGCCGAACTTTACAGCGAGCAGCTGGGTAATGCGGTAATTACCCCGCAGATCCGCGATGACCGCGATTCCGTATGGGCGCAGTATTCAATCGGAGTCTGCGGGCGTGATGCCGTATGTGAGGGCATGAGAAAAGCAGGCATCCCGACATCGGTTCACTATCCGATGCCGCTTCATCTTCAGGAATGTTTCGAGTATCTTGGCCACGGCAAAGGCGATTTTCCTGTGGCCGAGGCCGTTAGCAAAGATATCATGAGCCTGCCGATGAACCCGTTTCTTGGTGAAGAAGAGATAGAGCTGGTGTCGAATAGTCTCCTTAGAATTCTCGGATGATTTTCCCCATATATTTTCTCTCTTTCCTGATTTTATTCGGCACGTGCCTTTTTTCCGATGTGTTCATAACGTATTGTTCTTCTTATACATGTCACCGGTGTAGGCGTTGAATGTAGTCCGCCTCGTCGTAGGGACAGAACATTGTCGTAGGGACAGAACATTGTCGTAGGGACAGAACATTGTTCTGTCCCTACATGATACGGCATGGCATGATACGGCACGGCGTTGTTGCGTATCAAATCCAAACACCCGCGTTTTCCTTTATTTGCCCCTACCGCACATCCTCGGCAATCAGCTCGATACCGCTGATGACGGGGTCAAGCTCCGAGCCCTCGCTGGCGCGCAGTTCCACGCTGAGGCCGCCCCCTTCCACATCCACGGTGAACTCTACGGCCGTGGCGCGAAACGTGCCACCCGTTTCTGCCACAATGTCGAAGCCCTCAAGCACCATCTCGCCGCCTGAAAGAACGTCAAACACGCGGTCGCCCGGCTCCGCAGCTTCCTCAAGCTCCGCAAAATGCAGGCGAACGGTATAGGTTCTGTCAAGAAGGTCGCCTATGTCGATAGAACCGTTAAACTCTCTCACTGACGACGCAACCCAGGCTATTGAATCCCCGCTATCCTTTATCGCCGACGGATGGCGGTGTTTCGTGCCTCCCTGATTGTGCCATACCATTCCCCCGCCCGCCACATCCACCCGCCGGCCCGGCGCGCCGTAGTTTAGCCCGTAACCTTCCGGGTCCGGCCTCGACGCTCTATAGCGTGTCCAGAACTCTATGTTCGGATCTTCGGGCATGTGAACGAGAGCAAGCGATGTCTGAATGGCGTAGCTGCACGTGCAGGTGCGTGTGTAGTCCAGGGCGTTAAGCACACCGTCGGCAGCTATCATGTTTGCCGTGCAGCCCGAGCGGAAACCGCTGAAATTGCCGGTGCCGCTGTCGTGTTCCAAATCGACATACCCCGCATACCCCGTGCGGAAAAGAAGCAGATGCTCGCTTGCATTAAGCGTGTTGCAGCCGTAACGCCGGCTGTAACTCCAGCTGCTGCTCTCGCCCGTATGCGGCTGTTCGCGCATCCAGGTCTCACCTGTAAGCAAAGATATGGCATTGCCCGGCCTGCCTGGAATAAGCATCTCGCCGCGCACCGCGCCAGGTAGAGTGAAGCCGCCGCCCTCCCACAGCACCTCGCCGTCGGCGCCCGAACGCGCCGCGATCCGGCCCGGCTCGTCACCGAGCGTGCGCCTGAGGTCCCGGCTGCCGCCTTCCATAAGAATGTCGTGCTCGGCGCTGTAGAGAAGGAACGTGCCGAAAACATTGCTATCGCTGCTCCAGCGCTCTTCGCCGTTTCCAAGGTCCAGAGCCATCACTCTGGACGGTTTTTCAGGCTCCTCGCCGCGACGGGCAAGCTGCTCGAGCGCGTTTTCAGACAGTCCGTCTATCACGTAAAGCGTATCGCCGTGGCTGACGATCGCCATGTGGCGAAAGCCCACGTCGGCCTCCCGCTGCCACAGCAGATTGCCGCTGTGGCGGTCCATTACCGCCAGGCGCCTGCTGGAGGTGCCGCGGTGGTTTCTGCGGCCCAGATGCCTGTACTGCTCAGCGCCGAAAAGGTGCGGCTCCGAGGTCGTTATCAGATAATCACCTTCCGCGCTCACATGTCCCCACTCGACCTGCGCGTCTTCGCCGTATATCTCCTGAACCGAGCGCCCGGGTGGGGTGAATTTGCCGGTAGTTTCCCCGGTTTTGGGATCCAGCACATGTATGTCACCTTCGTAGCGCAGGTATACGGCGTCGGGAAGAGCCACAAAGGGACTGCCTATGTAAGTTACGCCCGGGATGTTGCTCATATATACCTCGCGTCCCCTCTCCCAGTTGCGCTGATCGCCCATATCGACGGAAGGATGTCCTATGCCGGGAAAATCGCGTTCCCACAGCTCGCGGCCCG
>PWZK01000371.1 GCA_003567495.1 Candidatus Brocadiaceae bacterium | reverse complement strand
CCGGCAAGATCATAGCTATAAACACGGACCCGGAAGCGCCCATATTCGATGTGGCACACTACGGAATAGTCGGAGACCTGAACGTGGTCATACCGAAACTTATCGACGCTTACAAAAATAAAACCAGGTAAACGGAGCAAACCGGAGTGTCAAACTATTTCACCGAAAACAAAGATATAATCGATTTTTTCAGGCACATGGATATTGACCGGCTCGTAACGCTGCAGGAAACCGCGTTTGAAGACGCGGAAACCTTTGATTATGCTCCCTGCGATTACCGCGACGCCATTGACGGCTACCGGCGCGTGCTTGAACTTGTAGGCGATATGGCGGCTAATTTCATAGAACCCAGGGCCGAAGACGTGGACCTGGAAGGCGCCCGGCTCATCGACGGCACCGTCCACTACGCCCGGGGCACGCAGGAAGCGCTCGATCACATATCCGCAGCCGACCTTATGGGCTTTACCCTTCCGCGCCGCTACGGCGGCCTGAACATGCCCGTGCTGCTCTATACAATGGCCATTGAAATAGTCAGCCGCGCCGACGCAAGCCTGATGAATATCTTCGGCCTGCAGGATATAGCTGAAACCGTCAATGAGTTTGCCAACGAAGAATTGAAAGACCACTATCTGCCGAAATTTACAACCGGAGAGGTTACGGGCGCCATGGTGCTTACAGAACCGGACGCGGGCACCGACCTGACCAACGTACAATTACGGGCGACGTGGGACGAAGACGGACAGTGCTGGCGCCTCAACGGCGTAAAACGTTTCATCACCAACGGATGTGCACAGGTGCTTCTGGTCCTGGCACGAAGCGAACCCGGCGTTTCGGGCGCAAGGGGGCTCTCGCTTTTTGTTTGCGACAGCGACGAAACCGTGCAGGTGCGACGCATCGAGGATAAGCTGGGCATACACGGCTCACCGACCTGCGAGCTGCAGTTCAACGGCACAACGGCCAGACTGATAGGGAAAAGAAAACGCGGGCTCTCCAAGTACGTGATGTCGCTTATGAACGGCGCGCGCCTCGGCATCGCAGCCCAGGGCATAGGAATCGCTCAGGCGGCACTCAGTGAAGCCCTCGAATACGCAGCCGACAGAGTGCAGTTCGGAGAGCCTATACGCAACTTCCCGGCCGTACGCAAGCTGCTCGGCGATATGCACATGAAAGTCGAAACGGCCCGTCTGCTCGCCTACGAAACCTCCATAGCCGTGGATATGCTGAAAAATATCGAACGGCTTAAAGAAGAAAATAAGCTGGATAAAATACCCGGCGGCGAGGAACTCGGCGGCCAAAGAAAATACTACAGGCGTCTTGCCGGCGCACTTACTCCGCTGGTGAAGTACTATGCCACCGAGATCTGTAACCAGGTCTGCTATGATTCAATGCAGGTGCTTGCAGGCAGCGGGTACATGCGCGACTACCCGGTCGAACGCTACTACCGCGACGCGCGAATCACTACCATATATGAAGGCACCACCCAGATACAGTACAATGCGGCGCTGGGTAGCATCACCAGCGGATTTCTCGAAGAACGTTTCCAGCACCTGCACGAACAGGCGGCAGAGGCGCCGCGCGAGATGCTCGACGCGCTTCTGGAAGCACGCAAGTGGCTCCGGGAAACCGTCGATTTTGCAAACAACTGCGACGAAGACTTCCGGCTGCTTAATGCGGCAGAACTGTGTGAATGCGCAACGATAATATACAACGGTTACCTGCTGCTTGAACCGGCAATGTGCAGCGAACATAAGACGAAACTGGCGGAAAATTATTTTGCCGGCAGGCTGCCAGTCGTCCGGCTGCGGCGCGAACAAATACTCAAAGGCGACCGGACCTTGCTGGATGACATGCAGGAACTGCTTGAATACAAGTAAACAACATTATCCTTATACAGGACTCATAGGACTTATAGGGCTTATTGGACCTATGGGACTTAATTGCTGAAGAACCCATAAACCCTGCACACCGATCTTCATCAGGGGGTAGTCCATGAGCAAACTCTGCGTTTCCATCACGGAGCCGGATGCGGCCGCCGTCATAAGCGCCATGAAATCGCTTCCCCCGCAGGTCGATATTGCGGAAATAAGACTTGACAGCATGGCCGGCGATTACCCGCGGATTAAAAGAGAACTGGAGATAATCTGCCGAAACCGTGACAGGCCCGTCATAGTCACCAAACGGCCGTTGGAAAAATGCGGGCATGCCGCCGCCCGGGACGACCAAAAAAGGCTCATGCTGCTGAAAGATGCGGCCGATATGGGCGCCGAATACGTAGATATCGAACTTGAAAGTCTCCCGCAGCTTTCCCTGGCCGACCTTTCCGCCCGTACGATCGTCTCATACCACAACTTTGAAGAAACCCCGGAAGACCTGGAGCTGATCTACCGCCAGTGCCACTACAGCGGCGCAGACGTGATAAAAATCGCAACTATGGCGACGGACATTTCCGACTCCTCCCGCATGCTCGGGTTAATGCAAAAACATTCCGGCGCCTCCACCCCGCTGACAGCCCTCTGCATGGGCGAAGAGGGGCTGCCCACCCGCGTGCTCGCACCAAAATTCAGGGGGTATCTCAGTTTTGCTTCCATGACGCCGGAGAAAAACAGTGCGCCCGGCCAGATTCCATGGCGTGATATGCTCGACCTTTACCGGTTCAAACAGATTGATAAAAACACCTGCATTTACGGAGTTGCCGCCAATCCCGTAGCCCACAGCATGAGCCCGGCCATACACAACAGAGCATTCGCTCACTCCAACGTCAATGCCACATATCTTCCGATGAAGGTAAAAGACCCCATAACGTTTCTGGACGCATTTCAACGGCTCGGTCTTAAAGGGCTTAGCGTTACGATACCGCATAAGGAGGCCATGATCCCGCTCATGGACGAAATTGATGATATTGTCGAGCGGGTGGGCGCACTGAATACCGTAAATATCACTGACGGACGGCGGTTCGGTTACAACACGGACGTGGCCGCCGCACTCGGCGCACTGCGCTCGGCGCTGGAAGCGAAAAACGCCGCCGAGCTTAAAGACTGCCGCGTGCTTTTGCTCGGCGCAGGCGGCGCCGGCCGGGCGCTGGCATTCGGGCTTGCAGACTCAGTAAAAGAGCTTATAATAGCCAACAGGACAATATCAAGGGCTCAGAAGCTGGCTTCCGAAGCGGGCGCAAAAGCCTGCGGGCTTTCTGAAATGGAAGCGTGTCGGCCGGATATCATCATCAACACCACATCCGTCGGCATGCATCCCGATACAGAACGTTCGCCCGCACCGAAAAAAATGCTTTCACGCCGCCCCCTGGTATTCGATGCCGTATATAACCCGATCCAAACGCGCCTTCTTCGCGATGCGCGGGAGGCGGGCTGCGTCACGGCCTCCGGCTTCGACTGGTTCGTCGCCCAGGCCGCGGAACAGTTCCGTATCTGGACCGGAAAGCAGCCGCCGCGTGAGATAATGGCCGACGTGGTGCGCGAGAAATTGGATGCTTTCGTGTGAAATAAGAAGAAGTGACATGGGACACAATTTCCCATAACTTTTGGAAAATTGCGGCACATAAAAAATCCGCAACTTTGACAAATCACTCCGCGACGCGTATAATGTTGATGTTTCGACAAAGAAAACCCGGGCACGCTCCGGTTTTTTGCAAATCTTTCCAGTTTTGAGGTGTTTACAAATGAATGAAAAAACATGTTTTGACATTGAAAAATGCAGCAGAGAAATAGAGGAAAAAGGTCGGATTAAACCCGACTATTATTCCCGCTACAACGTCAAGCGCGGGCTCAGGAATGAAGATGGCAGCGGCGTACTGGTCGGGTTGACAAAAATCGGCGACGTACACGGGTATGTCATGGACGAAGGCGAAAAAACCCCCGTGGAAGGCCGCCTCAGATACAGGGGTATCGATATCAAAGAGCTCACGCAGGGGTTTCAAGCCGAAAGCCGGTTCGGGTTCGAAGAAACCATTTACCTGCTGCTGATGGGCAGATTGCCAAAAAAGGACGAACTGGAAGCCTTCTCCAGGATGCTCGGGGAAGAACGATGTCTGCCGGAAGGATTTACCAAAAAGATGATTCTGGAAGCGCCAAGCGACAATATAATGAACAAACTGGCGCGAAGCGTGCTGGCGGCGTACTCCTATGATGATAATCCGGAAGATTACTCCATCAAAAATGTACTCAAACAATGCATAGGGTTAATCGCCCGATTCCCCGTTTTTGTCTCTTATGCATTTCAGGCAAAACAACACTACTACGGACAAAAAAGCCTTTACATTCATACGCCGTCTCCCGAAGACAGCACATCCGAATGCATACTGAAACTCATACGCCCCGACTCCTCCTGCACCCGATCCGAAGCGGAGATACTTGATCTTATGTTGGTTCTGCATGCCGAGCATAGCGGTGGCAACAACTCCGCGTTCTCCATCCACGTCATATCCTCTTCAAGCACAGACACCTATTCGGCGGTTTCAGCCGCTGTCGGGTCTTTAAAAGGCACAAGGCACGGCGGAGCGAACATAAAAGTCAAACATATGATGGAAGATGTGAAAGAAAACGTCTCCGACTGGAACGATGAAAACGCGGTTGAGGCCTACATAGAGCGCATCCTCAACAAAGACGCTTTCGACCGCACCGGCCTTGTATATGGAATGGGCCACGCAGTATATACGCTGTCAGACCCCAGGGCGGTTCTTCTGGATGAGAAGATAAAACAAATGGCGGAAGAAAAAGGGTGTATGGAAGAGTATAAATTATATGACACAGTTGCACGCCTTGCACCGGAAGTGTTCAAACGAGTTAAAAAAATCGACAAAAAGATATCGCCAAACGTTGATTTCTATTCCGGGTTTGTATATGAAATGCTCGACATCCCTGAAGACCTGTACACCCCACTCTTCGCCGTCTCCAGGATAGCCGGTTGGAGCGCACACCGGATAGAAGAGATAATAAACGGCGGAAGGATCATCCGGCCGGCCTACAAACATATCAGAACAGACACCGAGTTGTCATACGTGCCACTTGATGAACGGTAAAAATCAACGACCAAATTGCGACCCACCAGCCCCACAAACCTGCAATTCAGGAATACCAGGGCCCGTTCCTCCCGACCCGCATGCCGATACGATAGTGGCCGTATCGACAGCCCGGGGGGCGGCCATGCGGGCAATAGTCAGGCTCAGCGGCCCCTTCTCGCTCCACGTCGCCGATTCCATGTTCATCACGGATTCCGGGGCGAGTTCCTCACCGCGCAGCTTCAGCGCCGCACCAGGGCTGTTCAGGCTTCCGGAAGAATGCCTTAACGTGCCGGCAGTGCGCTATACCATGCGCGCCCCGCGCTCCTATACCAGAGAGGATGTGGTGGAAATGCATGTGCCCGGCTCCCCGGCCGTGGTTGACATGGTGCTGGACGCACTGCTGAAATCGTTTCCAAAAAACCTTCGCCTCGCCCGCCCGGGCGAGTTTACCCGCAGGGCATTCATTAACGGCCGTATAGACCTTGCGCAGGCCGAAGCCGTGATGTCCGTAATTACTGCAAGAAACAAAGCGGAACTGACGGCTGCAAACGCCCGGCTTGCCGGAAACGCTTCCGACCTTGCAAAAGCTGCCGAAAACGAACTCTTTGAACTCCTTGCAACTATTGAAGCCGCACTGGACTTCGACGTGCAGGGCATAGAAACGATGCCGGAAAAAGATTTCCTGAACCGCTGCAGAAGCCTGCGCGAAAGACTTTCGGCCGAATCAAAGAAGAGTCGCGGCGAATTAACCGGCTCGGATCGCCTGAACGTGACTATGTGCGGACCGCCCAACGCCGGCAAATCGAGCATTCTGAACCGTTTGAGCGGAAGGAAAAGCGCAATGGTGCACAAAAAAGCCGGCACGACCCGCGATCCGGTTAGCGAATACGTAGAGATAAACGGCATATCCTTCGCCGTCACCGACACGGCAGGCGTGGAGTGCCCGGAACCTGGGCCCGCCTCCGACGTCAAACGCAGCGGGGGCGAATGCGAGGACATTGATGCCCTGGCCGCAAAGCGCGCAAGAGACGCTTTAGAAAGTGCGCAGCTCGTGATCCTGGTATTTGACGCCGGCCGGCCCCTGCCCGAAGGATGGAAAAATATCGTCGCACACATCGACAGAGAACGCACGCTGTGCGTTTTCAACAAAATAGACCTCCCCCTGGAAGCCGACCCGACCCCCTTCTCCGGGAAAGTAAGGAGTACTATATACGTATCCGCACTGAAAGAAGAAGGTATCGTGCGACTGAAAGATGCTATCGAGCGGGTGGTGATTGAAGGCGGGCTGGACGCCTCGCCCGCCGACCGCCTTTTCAACGCCAGACAGCGCGAAGCGATAAGACAGGCCGTCGCACATATGAAAGAGGCGGAACAGGCGGTTGCTGAAGGGCTGAGCTATGAATTTGCAGCGGTGTGCCTTCGGGAAGCCTCAGACGCTCTGGCCCAGGTGACGGGCGACACCGGCAATATGGAAATACTGGACCATATTTTCAGCAGGTTTTGTATAGGAAAATAGCCACAGGTTTGACGTTGTCCCATCCGTAGTTGAAGGTTGAACGACTACTCCAACGGGATGAATTGTATTCTATCCCGCATATTTCATAAACCAAGAGGAGACCTCGCACAGGCGTTAAGTCCCTTCTCACAGGCCACGAACACCTGGCCGTTCCATGATATGCCCAGGTTCGGCCGTGTTTTACGAAACATTCCAACGTTGGCTCAGGTTTCTGCTACCGTTCCAAATACCAACGATCATCTCCTTTGATTCCTGGCAATGGCGTATGACTTGCTCAATGTCCTGTCCCTGAATCTCGCAGACAATCGGTCCAGCGTAGGGTATCTCTTTGAGCATTGCATAGGTTCCCTGGAAGTCTATCGTGTTGTTCATGTGTGGGGGCTGATGTTCCATGTAACGACCCCAGTAGTGGTTTACACCGTTGTGGTGAATCTCAACTATGCGTTCACCCAACTCTCTGATATATGCGCGAAAACCGTCGTCAGTTCAGGTGATGTGGAGAGAATTTTCCTTTAAATTCCCCCCAGGTAGTTTGAGCGGCCCGCCTTTTTGTGGTAAAAAGTGTGCAGTTAAAGACATATATTAGAACACCCGGAATTGAGAGGGATGGAAAATAAAATTGAAGAGACATTGCTAACGCCTCAAGTGGTAATCCAGTCAAAAACCGACTCTGCAGTGAGAATGAACTACAGGTTCTATCATAAGACCCAGGTAGGTGGTAAGTGGCTGTGCGTTGTGGAAAAATACACAAAGAAGGAGATGCTTTCGTACTAACGGCTTATTTGACGGATAAACCGAAAAAGGGAGAGATAATATGGTCAACAAAGTACACGTGCCACAGCCAGTGCATTTTTCGTAATCAATGGTCGGGCACAACGGGATATGCTCTCGCGGAGTATCTTTAACAGTCATGATATCCTCCAATGCGATTTTTTATTCGAACCATGATTTTATTTCCTTCGTTTTCGGAACTTTCCCCTGCACTTTGACTTCTCCGTCCACCACGACTGCCGGGGTCATCATAACCCCCCGTTTCGCGATATCATCGAGGTCGGTGACGTGCTTGATTTCAGCTTCAATGCCGCTTTCTTTTATCTGCTTTTCGATAATTTCGCCTGTCTTTTGACATTTCGCACAGCCAGGTCCGAGTATTTCAACTTTGGTCATTTTTCTCTTCTCCTCAATTCAGGTTAACGCTTTCATACAACTATTCCGCCGTAAATTATTCCGGCAGCGGTAGACATGACCACCACCAGCAGGACGAAGACGAGCGTTTTTTTTGTTCCAAGCACGCTCTGTATAACGAGCATATTCGGCAGGCTGAGCGCCGGCCCGGCCAGTAGCAGCGCCAGGGCGGGGCCGCTGCCCATTCCCGCCCCTATCAAGCCCTCCAGTATCGGTATCTCAGTCAATGTGG